>NZ_JAUBSF010000050.1:0-48516 GCF_036704615.1 Microcoleus sp. K4-B3 | reverse complement strand
GTTTTTGAGCAACAGCTTGCCTTCTGTTAAAAGGCAGCTACTTTTAGCTGTGACCATTTTTTAGTCTAAACTCCAGTCAATAAGGAATCGAAACAATCTAGCTACACCAGCAAGAAACTGCTTGATAAAGCATTTCCGACGGTTCCTTACTCCGAAAACAAATTTGTCAATGTCCAAGGAGAGAAATCTCCCTACGATGGAGATATAGCCTACTGGAGTGAGCGTAACAGCAAGCTCTATAACGGCGAAACCTCTAAAGCTTTAAAACGGCAAAACCATAAATGTGGAAAATGTGGCCTAAAAATGCTAGGCGATGAAAAGGTGCATCTACATCATGTAGACAGAAACCATAGTAATTGGAAAATAAACAACCTTCTAGCGGTTCACGAAAGCTGCCACGATCATATCCACATGAGCAAAGGCGAAAGCCAAGAACATCGGGAGCTGGGTGCGGGGAAACTCGCACGCCCAGATCTAACTGAGAGGTGCGGAGGATAATACCTCCCATCGACTCAACCAAATACTTTATTATTTAGCACTGATATTCATCTACCACCTGAGCAAATTGTTGAATATTATCAGGCTCGTTTTCAAATCGAATTTATTTTTCGTGATGCTAAACAATTTACGGGATTGTCTGATTGTCAAGCTCGTCATTTACCACGGCTTGATTTTCATTTTAATGCCAGTCTTATTGCCTTATATCTAGCCAAATATGAACTCTCTAGTTGTCATTCATCTGCCAAATCTTTTGTGTTTTCTATGGCTTCTTATAAACGTCTGGAATTCAATAAGCATCTACTTTCTACCTTTATTGATAAGTTAGATTTAGACCCGGATTTGATTTTAAATCACCCTAACCTTCTTTCAGTCTTGTCTTATGGTACTCTGGCTACTTAAAAACTGTCCGAACTATTGTAAAATTATACTGTAAAAAATTCTCGAATCACCCCTAAAAAATGTTGCCAAAGTTCTTGAGCAAAGTGCAAATTTATACTTGTTTCCTAACAGTCTTGGTTTGCGCCGGCTGCCAGCAGCTACAGCCAAACTTGCAGCTGCAGCGCAGCAAACAGGGCATGGCAGTTTCGGCTCACCCTCTGGCGAGCGCTGCGGGGCTGGACCTGCTGCAACAGGGGGGCAATGCAGTGGATGCAGCGGCTGCTACGGCTTTGGCAATTTCGGTGGTGGAGCCTTTTTCGGCGGGTATCGGCGGCGGGGGTTTTTTGCTGCTGCGGCGGGCCGAAACGGGGACTGTGCAAGCGCTGGATTTCCGGGAACGAGCTCCGACAAGGGCTGCGCGGGATATGTACCTCGACAAGCAAGGCAAGGTGCGCCCAAGGGCAAGTCTGGACGGGCATTTGGCGGCGGGTATTCCGGGCACTGTTGCTGGACTTTACACGGTGCACCGCGAGTATGGTAAGTTGCCTTGGGCGGAGGTGGTGGCGCCGGCGATCGCCCTGGCTGAAAAAGGCTTTCCGGTAAGTTCGCGGTTTACCACGGCTACCCAGCGACGACAGGATGCGATCAAAAAAAACCGGGCGGCGCGGGAGGTTTTTACTCGCAGTGGCCTTTTATACCAGCCGGGTGAGCTTTTGGTGCAGCGGGATTTGGCGCGGACTTTGCGGCAGATTGCTGAAAATCCGCAGAGTTTTTATACCGGGGACATTGCGCGGGCGATCGCCGCCGACATGGGTAAAAACGGCGGTATTATCACTCTCGAAGATTTGAAAAACTATACGCCGATTTGGCGAAATCCAGTTTGCGGCAAATTTCGGGCTTACGAAATTTGCGCGATGTCGCCTCCTTCTTCCGGTGGCGTTCATTTGTTGCAAATCTTAAATATTCTGGGAGATACCGATCTCAAGAGGTTGGGGAGGCAAAGTCCAGATACCATACATTTACTGGCGGAGAGCATGAGGATTGCTTATGCTGACCGGGCTGAGTATTTGGGCGACCCGGATTTTGTGAGTGTACCGATCAAAGCTCTGACTAGCAGCAATTATGCCAAATTGAGACGATCGCAAATCCAAATGTCAAAAGCCAGACCTTCGGGAGAGGTGAAAGCTTTTGACGCTCAAACTTTGAGTCGCTTTGTATGGGAGTCTCCGGAAACTACCCACCTAACAGTAGTTGACAAAGAGCGCAATGTTGTAAGTTTGACGTTTACGGTGAATGGCGGTTTTGGGGCTGGGGCGGTGGCGGCGGGTACGGGAATTTTGCTCAACAACGAGATGGATGATTTTGCAGCGGCGCCGGGAGTGCCGAATTTGTTTGGTTTGGTGGGCGGGGAGGCAAATTCGATCGCTCCGGGGAAGACTCCTTTATCGAGCATGACGCCGGTCATCGTGACAGAAAAGGGCAAATTTCGCCTCGCTGCAGGGGCTCCCGGAGGCAGCACGATTATTACCACGGTGTTGCAAGTTGTACTGAACGTATTGGTTTACGACATGAATGTCGGCGATGCTGTGTCTGCACCTAGGGTGCATCATCAGTGGCAGCCCGATAGCCTGAGGGTGGAACGGGGAGGTTTTGAGGCTGCGACGCTTTCGGAGTTGCGCCGGCGGGGACACCAGATTGTGGAAGATGACGGCTGGGGCAATGCCAATGCGATCGTCCTGACTCCGGATGGTTGGTTGGAAGGGGCTGCCGATCGGCGCGGGGAAGGAGAAGCAAGGGGGTTTTAGTAATCAGTCAGTCGATTAGAGATTTTAGATTTTAGACTTCGGCGAGCCGTCGAGCCGCGCTCAGTCGAACGATTTTAGATTTACTCCACAGATGAATCTGCGAGCTTGAACTAGGTCGAAAATTATGATCTCTCCATGACAAGAGTCTGGGGCTTGTATGCGTTTTTGGGCGGGGTCATTAGTCATTAGCCATTAGCCATTAGTCATTAGTCATTACTCATTACTCATTTTGGTGATCGCAAACGGTATCAAAATCCGGTTTCTTTGGTTTCCAGTGCATAAGTCCTAAAATTATTAGTCTGTGTACGTGTGTTTTTGCATGCGTACTTTTGCAGTGAGGTTTATGTGCTGACTAACTGCCAGCAATTACCAAAAAACTGAATCACAAAAAGCGTAAATTTACTTATATGTAAAGTTATGGTAAAGGCACTAGACATTGATAGTTATATAATGTAAAAATCAAGTTAAGCATTAAATCAGGTTTGTATTTTTACGGAAAAACTTATGATAATTACTCACAAAATTGCTGCCTTAACTGCTACATTAACTACTGCTCTGAGCTTGTTGACAGCACCAGCAATGGCATTTTCGGTAGGGGCAACTAATAACACTGAGACTTTGAAAAATAATTTGTTGGGGACTAATACAGCGGGATTGAGTAATTTCTCTGTTTCAATTACGGGGAATGCTGCTGCTTTTGGTACTTTTACTAATGACCCCTTCGGTTTGAAATCAGGTGTTGTTCTCAGCACTGGTAAAGTCGCCGATCTACGGGGTCAGAATCGGAAAGATAACGTCCTCGTACTGACCAACGGCAGCGATTTAAACACGGACTTTGGCGCTCAAGGTGAAAAGGGGGACTTGACTCAGCTAAACCTCAGCTTTTTTGCTAATAGCACGGTTGAAAAGTTGTTCTTTGAATATGTATTTGCTTCGGAGGAGTTTCCTGAGTTCGGCGGTTCTGAATTTAATGACGATTTTGAACTGCTGCTGAACGGCACTAATTTGGCGAAATTGAGCGACGGAAAAACAGTTACGATTAATAATCTTGTTCCCGATCCAAATAATCGCTCTAAAGATCACCCAGACTATGTTGACAACCCAAGTTTGACAGGTATTGCTGCTAACATCGTTAAGCTGGATGGCTTTACTAAAGTTTTAGGTTTTGAGGGTTTGCTCAAGAAAAATCAGACGAATGTTCTCAGCATCCGCATTAAAGATGTGGGCGATGGCAATTTAGATTCTGCTGTATTTATTAAAGGCGGTTCTGTGGGGACGGTTCAACCTGAACCGGTTCCCGAACCGATGACTGTGGGGGGTTTGATGGTCGGAGGTGCTATGCTGGCTGCTGGAAAAAAGTTACGCGATCGCCGTGCCGGAAGTAATTAATAACAGAAAGAACAAGGAAGAAGGAAGAAGGAAGAAAGAAGAAGGAATAAGGAAAAAAGAGGAAGCATTTTGGCGGTTGCTGTAATATGAAGCTCTATTAACCGTGTTGGAGGCAGACACGGGCTTTGATGAACCGAAAGACTTCGTTGCAGTCCTTGAACCGGATAAAAAAACTCGGTTTGTGCGATCGCGATCGGGTAATATCATCTCAAGTAATTTAACCGCTATGGGTGCGCAGCGAGGAATGCAAGTCCTCATAAAATTCTGACGACGAACGCCCTCACTACGAACCAATTGTATTGCGGTTGTTCTAGCGGACATAATATAAGTTTTAATCCAAAATTCGCGGCAAAGGGCGAATTTTTGTGTATTTTTGGTTGCAGCCAATACTGCGGGTAAAACCCGGGCCTACAACAACTGACTAAAAACTAAATCATTTAGCTATGAACCGTACCGTCGGGTAAGATTGTACCTGTTAATGTAGTTCGGGTTAGTTTTACCATAACTCGATCGCCGTAACCGATTTTCGCTCCTGTTAAGTCCGCACCGCTCAAGTCTGCACCGCTCAAATCAGCTCCGATTAAGTTGGTTTCTCTCAAGTTGGCATTGATCAAACAAGCTCCTAACAAATTAGCCCTGAACAAGTTTGCTTTGTGCAAATTCGCGCCTGTGAGGTTGACGTTGTGTAGAAAAGCATCGCTTAAGTCGGCTTCACTCAGGTTTGCATTGCTCAAGTTTCTCCCTGAAAAATCCTTTTCTTTTAAGGAAGCTCCTTTGAAGTTGGAACCGCTCAAATCGGGAGCTTGCGGCGCAGCTTGGCGGTAAGACTGAGATGGCTGCGGCGGTGGCGATTGGTAGCGGGACGCATCTGAATAGGGCCCTGAAGGATTTCCAGCATAATTGCCAGCATATTTTCCTGGAGAGGTTTCAGAAGAGTAGCGGGGTTCTTTTGGGTTTGCCGGCGGTGGCTGGGTGTTTGGATACTGAGTATTTCTGTACTGAGTGTTTTGGTACTGAGTGTTTTGGTACTGAGTGTTTTGTGGCTGAGTGTTTTGTGGCTGAGTGTTTTGGTACTGAGTATTTTGTTGCTGGGTGTTTCTGTACTGAGTATTTTGTTGCTGGGTGTTTTGTTGCTGGGTGTTTTTGTACTGAGTATTTTGTTGCTGGGTGTTTTGTTGCTGAGTGTTTCTGTACTGAGTATTTTGTTGCTGGGTGTTTCTGTGCTGAGTATGTTTTTGCTGAACGTTCTGATTCTGACCTCTTGGTTGAATCGATCGTAATTGTTCGCGAGCTTGATTAATTTCCTTAATCTTTTCTTCAGCTTTCTGTAGTAGTCGGGGATTGTCTTTGGGGATGCGATCGGGGTGCCAAATGAACGCTAAATCCTTGTAGGCTTGGCTAATTTCTTCTCTGGAAGCTCCCGGCAACAGTTCCAGCACTTTATAGTATTGGTCGAGGTCGTTCATTGTACCACCTTTCGCTTTAAGAAATTAGGAATTAAAAATTAAGATCAGAGCAAAAGCTGCTGTCAGTCGATTTGAGATTTGAGACCTTCGGCGAGACGTTCGGCGAGCGCTCTGTCGAGCCGTCGAGTCGCGCTCTGTCGAGCCGTCGAGTCGCGCTCTGTCGAACAATTTTAGATTTACTCCACAGATAAATCTGGGAGCTTGAACAAGAGTCTAAAATTTTGGCCTGCTCACGACGAGTGTCGGGGGCTTGTCTCCGTTTTTGAGCGGGGTCAAAGCTTGCTTGTCCGATCGTACATTAGATGAACAATAACTCAGCTAAGCCGCTGCTGGCAAAAAGTCTCGAATTCGCTGCAAGTATGTTGCTGCATCCTCCAGCATCGGAAAGTGAGCCGTATTGGGAATTATAACAAATTCTACTTTTTTGCTGAGGGAGGCCGCTTGCTCTCCCATGATGGCAGGGATAATTTGGTCAAATTCTCCGGCCACAAGCAGTGTGGGAACACTCAGCCGCGCAAATTCTTGGGGCATTTCCTCGGCTGCTCTTTTGCTGACGGCCGTCACCATTGTACCTATAGCAGCTTGCTCGTCTGCCATTAAAAAATCCTTGAGAAACGCCAGACTGACCTCTGTGGGCAAGGAACGGCGCAAAAACCGGGCCATAAATAGCCGATCGGCAAAGGGAATCGATGCCAGCCAAGAGGGTCTAAATCTTACCACATAGCCGCCGAATTTGTGAAAAGTTGTAAAAGATTTTTCGTCGTATTCAAAAATCCCGCTGCAAGTGAGAATTGCTTTTTCTACTTTTTCGGGGTAAAGGTTGAGAAATAAAGTAGCAATTGATGCTCCTGTGGAGTGAGCATTGAGAAAGACGCGGCTTAAATTCAGAGATTCTAATAATTCCGCTAAGTCGCGGGCGTAGGTTTCGAGTTCGTAGCTGGACTCAGGAGGCTCTTTTGGCAAAGGCGATCGACCAAAACCTCTCATATCGTAAAGCAAACAATCAAAATCATCAGCAATAGCCCGTGCCGTGCTTTCCCAGTAGCGCGCCGATCCCGCCCAGCCGTGCATAAATACCATCACTGGTTTGCCGCTGGGTTGGGCGCTTGCGTCTGCCGTTATCCACTCGTAATAATGTTCTACACCGCGAATTGAAATGAAAGCCATGATTAAGTAGTTTTGAGTTTTGAGTGATAATTGTAAATCATATAGGAGTGAGGGGCGATCGCGTCTCAGTTAGCAGAACTCGTATAATGTAAGCAGCAAAAGATTAAAAGGAAATTTAATATGACAAAAATAAATAAATTAGAATTGGATGGAATTAAGAATATGGGGGCAATTAAGACTCAGGTAAAGCTGACAAATGCCATAGATGAAGCTCTAGTTAGTCGGGGGTTGCTCGCGCCTCGGCTGTTGCGTGAGTGTGAAACAGAAGCTCTAGTAGATACAGGCTCGGTTTACCTAGTAATTTCAGCAGAGATGGTACAGCAGCTAGGTTTACGAATTATAGGACAGCAGGTTGTTAAGTATGCTGACGGTCGTCAGGAAACCGTAGGAGTAACGGAGGCTATATTAATGGAAATTGAGGGGCGTAGGACTACGGAGGATGCTCTGGTGACAGGTGATGAGGTGTTGATTGGTCAGGTGGTTTTGGAGAAGTTAGATTTGCTTGTGGACTGTAGGAATCAGCGGTTAATGGGGAATCCTACTAATCCTAATTATTCAGTGACTTATATCAAGTAGGACTTATATCAAATCCGTTGACATCCGAATTATTCATCTCTCTCTTCTCTGACTCTGCGTTCTCTGTGTCCTCTGCGGTTTAATCATTCCGATGCAACCGGACGTAGGCAAAGTAGTAGGTTGGGTTGAGAAACAAAACCCAACACTCATTAATTGGATGTTGGGTTTCGTTCCTCAACCCAACCTACAGAATAAAAACTACATCTATCAAAAAATCTACGTTAACCTGCGTCAATCTGCCTACATCTGCGGTCAAAAATCACCAACATAAAAACCAATCAGAAATTTTAAGCAGCAGAAGCAGCCAGCCAAAATAAACCATCCACCAAAAGCGTGCTTAACACCGCTCCGCTAAAGGCGCGCCAGTGCAGTTGCTTGCCCCGCAAACTCAGCAAACCGACTGTTAGCAACACAGCGATTAGAACTAAAGCACAGCCTATGCCCCAAGGAGTTTCAATTTGACCGATCGCACTTTGAAAAATCGGCATAGCTAATTCCGGTTCCGCGTGCATAACTTGCCGCCAGTAGGGCATCAAGCCTGTTAAGTAAAAATATAAATCAGTAATGGCAGTACCCAAGAGGGAACCCAAGTAAAAATAGCCGCCAACTTTTCCCCAAGACTTGCCCAAGCACCAAATAGCAAAAGGCAAGCCAATTGATTCTATAGGTAGATGTAAAATTGGTTCCCATCTAAACCAGCCCCAATAGATAGAACCTGCCAGCCAACAGCCGGCAAATCCTAATAATAAATCTCCCCAAAGTTGGGTTTTGGGGCGGAAAATTAAGATAAAACTAAGTACGAACCAGGGAATAGTTGATAGCAAACTGATGGTTGGATATAAACGCACTAACGGTGCTTGCACGAAGACTGGAATTGATACTAAAAAGGCTGAGGCACTAAATATCAACCACTGCTGAATGCTATTTCTTCTGCCTGAAGATAGAGGATTTTCCAGACTGGTGATGGTGAAAATAGGTGCGATCGCGGATGATACTACATTAAGATTAAACAACTGATTGGACTCCGTACTGTTTCAATAGGTGGACTAAAAATTTTGCTGCGGTTGTGGGTGCGACAGTATCAATCCCGGCGGCGGTTTGGCTGACGTGCCAGCCTTTTGCCGTTTGGGGAGATCGCCACAAATCCAAATGTTCGATCGCGGGATCTGCATAAAAACTGTCTCCACCGCCACCGAGAATTGCCGAACTCCAGTGCGTAAAGCGATCGTGGCTGATTCGGTGAATGGGAAAATTGCTCCCCAGAGGTACTCCCCAACCGTCTAAGGCAAAAAAAGCCCCGACTTTGCCACCGAGTTGCTGCCACATCCAAGCCGCCCCGATCGCCCCGGCTACTCCTGCCGAAAAGCTGACAAATACTAGACTTTCTCCTGCTAAGTCTTCGCTGCACAAAAAGTGCAATATGTCAAGAGCTGAAAAAGGCGGATATTTATGAGCGGGAAAAATCTTGACAGGCTCGACTATTTGCTGGTTTTGGCGATCGGCTGCCAGTCCCCAAAGCCCCGAAAGTCCCGCTAGGAAACAGTCGGTTAGCTTTGGTTCGTGGACTCCGGGGCAAATTACCAGTCTCATAGTTCGTCAAGAAAGTTAATATAGTTCGCAACATAACTTTATCATATGCCTACTATATTATATACTATGCCGGGGGATAGGGTGTTAAACTTATAATAGAGTAAAGTTTGAAGAGTATCCCCCCTCTTAAAGTGCTGGGACTGCTCGCCAGAACTCAGACCAGAGGCAAGGTGAGCAAGTCTTAAGAAAACATAAAACTTAACAATCTCGGCTTTCTTCCGTGTCAGGGGTGGGGAGCAAGATTCTAGTTCTAGCCACCTTAGGGGTTTCGGGTGGGGGTCAAAAAGCCGATCGTCAGTGATGCCAAATCCGGGTTAGAAATCCCCGATCAGACTCGGCGGTTGAAACAGATCCTACACAAACTTTCGTCCGCCTAAGCGAAGGGGCACAGACACGGGCCTTCGCGGACTAAGATTGAAGGGAGTATTTAAGCCGGATTTTGTATGATGCAACATCTCAGATTTGCGCTTCATCCTGCGTGCGGCTCTCAAAATAGTAAAAATTGAGGAATACAAAGTGGTTGCTTCTCCAGAAAAAATCGAGTCCAAAACATCTGCCGCACCCGCAAGTAACGATCGGGTTGCTGTATTGCTGATGGGTTATGGCGAAGTCGAAAGCTACGACGATTTTGCCAACTACAACGAACAAGCTTTAAATTTGCTTACGGCAAAGTTTGCGCCAGTACCGCTTTGGATTTATCCGCCGCTGGCGAAGATTTTAGCAATCTTTGACTTGCACGAGTGGAGTCACCAACACGGTCAATTCGTTTCGCCGCACAATGCAATTTTTGAACAGCAGCGCGCTGGGATTGAAAAGAATTTACAGGAGAAATGGGGCGATAAAGTAAAAGTGTTCAAAGCTTTTAACTTTTGCGCGCCGTTTTTGCCAGAACAAGTAATCCCTCAAATTCAAGCAGAAGGATTTGACAAAATTCTGATTTATCCGCTGTTGGTAGTTGATTCGGTTTTCACCAGCGGTATTGCTGTCGAACAGGTGAATAAAGCTTTAGCACAAACCTTTGATGGTAAGGAACATTGGGTAAAAGGACAGCGCTACATTCCTTCTTTTTACGATGAACCGGCTTACATCCAGCTAATGGCGGATTTGGTTGAAGAGGAAATTAAGAACGATTTAGCTGTAGCGCATTTGCCTTCTCAGATTGGGATTGTGCTGATGAATCACGGTTGTCCGCACAAAGCGAAGGGCTTTACTTCGGGAATTGTGGAAAGTCAAGCTTTGTACGATCGCGTGCGGGAACGTTTGATGTATCGCTATCCTTTGATTTCGGTGGGTTGGCTGAATCACGACACGCCGCTGATTGAATGGACGCAGCCGGATGCGACGTTGGCTGCGAAGAATTTGATTGATTTGGGTGCAACTGCGATCGTGTTTATGCCGATCGGATTTGCGACAGAAAATCACGAAACATTGTTAGATGTAGACCACATTATTGAGTCTTTGCAGAAACAGCGTCAAGGAGTTACTTACCGCAAATTGCCTTGCGTTAACGACCATCCAGAGTTTCTGAAAATGGCGGCCGAGTGGGCAAATCCGCAGATTGAAGCGTTGTTGAGTGAGACGGCGGTGGCTGTTAATCCGAGTTTGGCTGCGGCGCACCGCGAACACGCGCATTCTCATGGGGATCACGGTCATTCTCATGGCGGGCACGGGCATTCTCATGGTGATCACGGGCATTCTCATGGTGATCACGGGCATTCTCATGGCGGGCACGGGCATTCTCACGGCGGGCACGGGCACAGTCATTAATTAGGATCTGAGAAACCGGGTTTTTTGCGAAAATACTGCGTTACAGACGACAGATTAAGTAAAAAACCCGGTTTCTTTGTCGGAGTGCGTGAGTTCAGATTAATTTAGGTAAAAAGTCGATCGTCCTTTGGTGTATTAGAGAAGGGGCGATCGACTTTTTTATCAAATTTTCTGTGCTTGTCAAACATCCCCTTAGTCGCTACACTGTAGATACTCTGTATATACTTTCTCTTAGAACGGGTAAATTCCTCAGAGTGATATCACTAACTAGAGGTTCAGGCTATGGTTGCGACGATCGCAAAATGGGGAAACAGTCTTGCTATTCGGATTCCACAGAATTTAGCTAAAGAGATTAACTTGGCTGAGGGTTCCGAAGTGAAGCTTGTCTTGATAGATGGCAAGCTGACAATCGAGCCTATCGTTCGTCGGCGGTATTCGCTTGAGGAGCTGATCGAGGCAATGACGCCAGAGAATGTTCATACTGAGATTGATACTGGAATTGCTGTGGGGAACGAAGTTTGGTGACACAATCAAATCCCTACATTCCGAGTCGAGGCGATATCGTTTATTTAGACTTTGACCCAACTAAGGGACACGAGCAAAAAGGACTTAGACCTGCTTTTGTGCTGTCGCCTCGTTCCTACAACGAGAAAAGCTCCTTAGCTCTATTTATGCCGATTACAAAACAACAAAAAGGGTATCCTTTTGAAGTTGTCCTACCCACTGGATTAAAAGTTCAGGGAGTAATTCTTGCAGATCAAATTAAGTGTTTAGACTGGAAAGCTCGCGGTATTCGATTTGTTGAGTCGGTATCTCAAGATGTAATTGAAGAGGTACAAGCTAAAATAGAGCCGTTGTTATTGTAAAAGCATGAAGTTCACGGGGTTGCATAAATCAGACGATCGCACTTTTCCTGAAATTACCTATGTGCGCGGCGCTAGCGGCTAATTCGTCCCCGTTTTGCGCGGCACTCGCTTGCGGGTGCAAACAGTAGTCATTGCAGCCCATAAATGGGGTTTTTCGCCAAACCAAATTGTCGCTGAGTATGATTTAAGTGAAGCTCAAGTGAACGATGTTTTCGCTTTTTATGCAGTCCACTGTCAGGAAATAGATGCCTCTATTGCCGTTGATCGAATTATCGAAGCTGCCAATGGGTAAACCGCTATTGCATCTGGATATCGATTATGACCATCAAAGAACAACTTCTCCAAACCATTGAAACACTGCCTGATGACTTGCTAGCACAAACGCTGCAATTCGTCCAAACCCTTCAACATCCCATTCACAAAACTCCAGGAATTTGTGGCGGTGCAGCGCGAATTCGCGATACCCGCATTCCCGTCTGGACGATTATCGCCTACCAACAACAGGGCGCAACTGAAGCCGAACTTCTTTATAATTATCCAGGAATCACCCTTCAAGATTTGCAAGCGGTTGCGAACTATTACGAACACAACCGAGAAGAAATCGAGCTGTGGCTTGCTGAAAATGAATAACTGCCAATGCTAAAGTTTTACTCAAATGAAAACTTCGCTATAGCGATCGCCCCAACCAACTTATCAATCTCCACCTCAGTGGTAAAATAGTGAACACAAGCCCGCACACAGTCAGGATTAAGAATAGTCCTTACCATAATTCCCTGTTTTTCCAACAAATCGACAAGCTTTTTGTGCGGCATCCCATTAGTTAATCGAAACGAAACTAAACCCGCTTCCGGCGCAGATTTCCGCAAACATTCCACATCGGGAAGTTCCGACAAACGCTCCCAGAGATACTTACTCAAACGGCAGATTTCTGCATACCTTTCCTCGATCGTACCCCATTCATGTTCCAGGGCGATCGCACTCCGCAAACCTGCATACAAAGGATAAGCCGAAGTCGCAATTTCGTAGCGCTGCGATCCCGACTTCCAGCCAAGGACTTTAGCATTAGCATCCGTCACAATTCCCCGCCAACCGATAAACACCGGATGCAAATCTGCCAAAGCTTCCGCACTCACATAAAGCCCCCCCAAACCTTCCGGGCCGCACCACCATTTGTGACCAGTAAAAGCATAAAAGTCAACCCCCGATTCAATCAAATTCAAAGGCAAAACCCCCACAGATTGAGCCGCATCAACTAATACTCTAACTTTGTGCTTCTTTGCAGGCAATTCCTCTTGTCCCTCCCCTTGAATCAGGGACAAATCCTCTTGCCCATCCCCTTGAATCAGGGACAAATCCTCTTGCCCATCCCCTTGAACCAGGGAAAACTCCTCTTGTCCCCCCCCTTGGCAAGGGGGGGTTAGGGGGGGTTCATGACAGACTTTTACAATCTCAGCCAGAGGCAAAACTTGGCCAGTATTCCACAAAATGTGACTGATAACCAACAACCGAGTATTTGGCCGCAAACTATCAGCAATCACCGCCACCGGATCGCCCTCATTCAAAGTAGCCGCCAGCGGACAAATCGAAACCTTAATGTTGAAACGGCGCTGAAGTTCCATTACACTAGCTACAATGCCGTGGTGCTCGCAGTCAGAAAGCAGCAAATGGTCGCCTGCTTTCCAGTCAATGCCCCACAGCGCAATATTGCAGCCGACGGTGACATCTTCAGTTAGGGCGATGGTTTCAGGAGGTACCGTCAACTCAGATGCGATCGCACGTCGCGTCAGCATCGCCTCCTGAACCACCCAAGCCCCCACCTCCCCCGAAAACGGCCCCCCAAGCTGCACCCGTTTGTAAGCCTCATAAATCGCCTCTAAAGCAGGCTCAGGCAGCGGCCCTTGTCCGCCGTAGTTAAAATAAGCTTTATTGGCCAAAGCTGGGAATTGTTGCCGGTGATTGTCCTTTGTCATTTTTTTTGGGGAATTATTGATAGCGTTAATATTGAATAACTAATGCTGTGAATTTTATACCTTTTGCCTGATACTCTATGCCTTGCGAATACTAAATGTTAATAACTGACAAACTACTACTTTCCTATCAGCGATGCCATCTCCGAGCATTTTTAGACACCTGCGGAGACTGGAAACAACAAGACCCCCCCAGCGACTTTCTGCTGAAACTGATGCGCGACAGCGCGACATACCAGCAGCAAGCTTTGGAACACGAGACTTACCAACAACCATATTATCCTAGAGGGGATTGGGAAGCCGGCGCGGCTGCTACATTGAGTTTAATGCAGCAAGGGGTCGATCGCATTTACCGAGGAGTTCTGATCCAGGGCGAATTCGGCCAAACCAACGGCGCAACAACTTCTCTGGTAGGAATTGACAGTCAATATTTCCCAGAATTTGGCGAAATCCCCGAAACTCCCGTTCATCTTTCATCCTCCAATCTGCACTCTTCAAACATTACCCTGATCGGCCGCCCCCATTTATTAATCAAACAGCCGGGACAATCAAAATTTGGCGATTGGAGTTATATTACTGCGGATATTTGGCTTAGCAAGCGACCAAAACAAGAGTATCAAATTATCGCCGCTTTTCACGCCCAAGTTTTAGCTTCCGTACAGGAAACAATGCCCGATACTGCCTGGCTGATGCTGCGAAAAAAAGGCCTGTGGTCGGTGAATCTCGACCAGCGAACTCCTCAGATGTTCGAGATTTTAGAGAACTGCATTCAGATGATAGAACATCGGGATAAACCAGAGGTCTTCATTTCCCGGCAAAAGTGCAATCTTTGCGGTTGGTATACTATCTGTCACGCCGAAGCAGAATCTATTAAACATCTTTCATTATTGCCGGGAGTTACTGCCAGCCGCTATGCTAGACTAAAAACTCTCGAAATTACTGATGTTAGAACTCTCGCTAATGCTAGTTCCGAACTGCTAGCTGAGTATCCAGAATTCCCCGACAGAGTTGCTTTTGATGTGGTGCAGCAAGCTCAATCGCACTTGCTAAATCAACCGCTGTTGCGGGAAGAAGGAAGTTCGGCAACGAGCAATGTACGGGATGTAACGGATAGAAGTTCGGCAGCGAACACTGTACGGGATTTAACAAATTTAACGGATGTAGGTGTGAGGAAAGAAGGAATAAGGGAAGAGGCAGAAGTTAATGAATTTATAACCATACCAGAAGTTGCCGAGAAGAGTTTAGCAACAGTTAATCTTGTTCTGGGAAAGACTACAGAAAATAAACCTGCCGCACCTTCTAAACCTGCGCCAATTCTCCGCAAGAAACCAATTCCGTATTCCCAATCTGTCTTTTTGCCGATCGCCCCAATCGAACTCTACTTTGACATTGAAGCGGAACCCGAGTTAAACTTAGATTACCTCCACGGAGTCTTAGTTGTTGACCGATCCAACAATACGGAAAAATTCCACGGTTTTTTAGCAGAATCAGCAGCAGAGGAAGGTGCAATCTGGCAGCAATTTTTAGAATTAATGTGGGCTTATCCCATTGCTCCGATTTTCCACTTTTGCGACTACGAAGTCAAGACTTTTAAGCGACTGGCTAAACTTTACAATACTCCAGCTTATTTGTGGAAACCCGTGCTGAAAAGGTTTGTAGATATTCACAAACAAGTGACGCAAAAAGCGATTATGCCGGTGGAAAGTTACGCACTCAAACCAATTGCCCGCTGGCTGGGTTTTGACTGGCGAGATGCTAAGGCTAATGGTGCTCAGTGCGTCTGCTGGTACGACGATTGGCTCAAAACCGGCGATCGATCGCTCTTGGAGGCGATCGTCCGCTACAATGAGGACGATTGTCGTGCTACTTATGTAGTTAAAGATTGGTTGACGCATTTTTTGCTAAATCATGAGCCGTGATTTTCAGATTTAACGAACAGCGAAGACGCGAATGGCGCGAAGGAAGAAAGGGAAAAAGTAGATAGGTAATCATGTATTTATTGGTAAGATGCGAAAGCTAGCAAAAGCAACTATATTTATTGTCTGTTTTTTGATAGCAGCAACTGTTGCTATTTGGGTAAACCAGTCAGCCAAATCTTTCGCCGTTACCCAAATAAATTTTATCGGCAGAGCAATATTTCCTACAGGTTCTCCTTTTCAGGGGACAGAAATTGGCGGACTTTCGGGCATTACTTATGATGCCGAGAAACAAGTTTATTATGCCATTTCTGATGACCGCAGCAGCAAGGCTCCGGCGCGCTTTTATACTCTTAAAATTAACTGGCAATCTGGTAAACTGGAAAAAGAGCAAATTACTTTTACGGGAGTCACTACTTTATTAGATGAAAACGGCAAAGGTTTTCCTGAATTAAGTTTAGATCCCGAAGGGATAGCTTTTACAGGCAATAGCGTGTTTGTTTCTTCTGAGGGAGATGTCGATCGCCAAATAAATCCTTTTATCAAAGAGTTCTCCCTCGATGGTAAACTGCTGAAAACGCTGGCAATTCCTGAACTATTTTTGCCGGATGACAAGGGCAGTAAAGGCATCCGCAACAATCTATCATTTGAAAGTTTAACTTTAACGCCCGATCGCAAATATCTATTCACCGCCACAGAAAATGCGTTGGTTCAAGATGGCGCTGTACCTTCCCTGGAAACCGGGAGTCCGTGCCGGATTTTGCGCTACGATGCGGTGAGCGGCAATCCCGAAGCATCGTTTCTCTACATCACCGAACCGCTACCGGCTGGTGCGAATCCTGTGGGAAAATTAACTAGCAACGGTTTAGTGGATTTGGTGGCGATCGACGATAACCGTTTGCTGAGTTTAGAGCGTGCTTTCTCCCTGGAAACAGGCACGACTATCAGAATTTTTGAGATTTCTCTGGAAAAGGGCGATCGTATTGAAGCACTCGAAAGCCTCAAAAGCCGTCTCAGCGAGGTTTCTCCCGCTCAAAAACGCCTGCTGCTGGATTTGGAAACGCTGAAAATTCCCCTAGACAATATTGAGGGGTTGACATTTGGCCCCGCCCTGGCGGATGCTAGCAGAGGTCTGATTTTGGTGAGCGACAACAACTTCAGTCCCCTGCAAGAGACTCAAATTTTGGGCTTCCAAATAAAAGTTCAACAAACCTCTTGACAAAAGGTGAACTTATAGGCATAATAGAAATTGTGCCTGAAAAAACGGCAAAACGAGGGACAGTAGTTCAATTGGTTAGAGCACCGCCCTGTCACGGCGGAAGTTGCGGGTTCGAGCCCCGTCTGTCCCGTTCTCTCGTAAGTCGAAAGTTTAAAATAAATACAAAGTTTAAGCTTTTGGTATTTTATTGATTCAGTAAGGAGGAGCGAAATATGACCGTTACGCTCATTAACCCCTCCCCAGAAAAAACTACACAACGGGTGGTATTATCTAATATCAGTTGGCACACTTACCAAACCTTATTAGCAGAAGCGGGAGACAAGAGATCCTCGCGTTTTTCGTATTCTCAAGAAGTATTAGAAATTCTCATGCCATCAGATTTGCATGAAACTGTTAATTGTTTGTTGAAACAGTTTGTGACTACTTTAAGTGACGAATTAAAATTGAAACGCAAGGGATTTGGTTCGACGACTCTCAACCGTGAAGATTTAAAACAAGGCGCAGAACCGGATTCCTGTTTTTATATCCAAAATGTCGATCGCATTCGCGGCCGAAAAATTAACTTGTTAATCGACCCGCCACCAGATTTAATTATTGAAGTCGATCTCACCAGTCCATCTACTAATCGCTTTGCTATCTACAAAAACTTAGGAGTTCCAGAAATTTGGAGATGTCTCGGAGAGACTGTACAATTTTTTCAACTTCAGAACGGAGAATATGCGATCTGTGAATACAGTGGCGCTTTTCCGATTGTTTCTTCAGGAATAATCAATCAATTTTTGCAGATGGCCGAGATGGAGGATGATACGACTATAATTGACGCTTTGCGAGTATGGGTCAGGCAGCAGTTGCGATCGCCCGAAAATGAGCAATAATACTAAACTTAATTTAACTAATTCCTTTCTCCCACGGACGATCGACTCCAAGCAGCGCTCAAAGGTGTTGGAGAATAAACGGGCGCGCTATCTGATAAGTCAAAACTAGAACGATGGGCACGAGGATCGGAATAGCCACTAACAATCCCCATTTGCCAAAGCTAATTTTTTGACCGTCCGATTTGAAGAGGACAATCACAGCGACAATTCCCATCAGTACCCAGAGGCCGCCGAAGCCAATGAAAACTGTATAGCCTGCATCTTGCATTTTTTTCCCGCTTTTGATAGTAGTCCATCTTTAATGTTAGTTGCAGTCTGTTTCTGCTGACATCTTCTGATAGACCGATCGAACTTATTAAATATGACTCATTTTGAGTTGGGTTGGCAGCGGCCTTGACTTTCGCACTCGATCCGCTGAGTTCGATCGCTCATAATTGTTGCTAAATCCGGCCTTCCCGTCAACATCAGCCGCCAGTCTGCCCAAATTCCGTACAGCCAATTGGCGATCGCCCCGAGCACTGGTAACTTAGTCACAGCATAAACCCAGCCCATACCTAAAATCTCGTAAGTGCGGCGAAAAACCTCCACATTTTTAACCGTCGTACCGTCGGGTAATATCGCGTGAATCCGACCCATCGCCGTTTCGTAGTCGATTCCGCCGTGGGCCTCCGGGTTGTAGCCATCCTCCGCAATATCCACAAACGACACTAAACCTCGCCCCGCATCGCGTTTTTTTAAGAAATTAACCTCCCGCACGCACAGAGGACATTCACCGTCGTACAGCAACTCAATCTGCCAAGCAGGGGCAGCAGACTCGGGTGAGGGCGCAACAGATTCGGAAAACTCGGTTTTAGCAGCAGACATAGGGAAATATATTTGAATGTCGTCGATCGCACACAAACTTTTCAGGAATTACGCATGGGAGTCCAGAAACCGGGTTTTTACTGAGAAGACGCGTTGCAGCTCCCAGATTCGGCAAAAAACCCGGTTTCTTTGGTCGGAGTGCGTAATTCCTATATTTTACAAGACTGAACTCCCATTGCGCTATCTGCTGTTAGTGGCAACCTGGATGTTTTTTGCTTCTACAATTGCCTTGATGTGGTCAAGTAGGTTTTCAAATTTCATTAAACCTGCAACCAGCCTGACAGCTCTGCTATGATAAGCGTAAGGTCAGAGAAAATGATTTGTTCCTCTCCATGCCGGTGAAGTTCAAAATGAAAAAACGATTTTTCCCAGGATGTTTGGTCGGTTGTCTGTTGGTAGGGGTGATGAGCGGCTGCGATCGGAGGATACTCCCGGTCGATCAAGGAAGGTTCTTCTGTAACAAGGACAAAAACGGTATTCCCACCACGTTTGTTGAGACTTCTCAAGGGACACAGCCTGTGATTCGCTGGAAATCAGAAATTTTTACAGCAGCCGGCTACGACCCTGAAACACGCTGTAAACAGGTGTCACTTAGATTTCAACAAGCAGCAAATAACGGAGGTCTTCGATATCTTATATCAGAAAAACAAAACAAGCAGTCAGTGATTTGTATTTCTGACAAAGAAAACGGAACTTGTAATCTGAAACTATTTGACGTAACACCGCCAGATACCGTACAGAGCGTACTTAGTAAATTACAGCCTAATGCAAGTAAGCCACTTGAACAAAGCGGTGGTGAACCTTATCTTGCTATTACAGAACTTCGCAACCCGTAAAAACTTTCTAAACAAGCTTTGTTACCATTTCACAACTAATAGTAAATTAGAGGGTTGGCGTTTCCCCGCCCTCCTTTCCCATACTCAGCAAACACGAAAAAAGATAAAAATGAAAAACCGGCATCTTTTTATCCTGACTTGTCTAAGCAGTTTTTTGCTCATTTCACCCGTTCTTTCTGGCTGCGATCGAGTTAATAGTTTTGTACAGCAATTCCAGTCAACTGGAATTGCTAAATTATCGGAACCAGCATTAAAAGAACTCTCTGAATCCATCACCGTGCGCGTGACTACACATAAATCCGGCGGCGGTTCAGGAACCTTGATTCATAAAGATGGTTCTAGTTACACCGTATTGACAAACGCTCACGTTCTTGGTGAAGATGAAGCACCGTATAGGATCGAAACCCCAGACAAAAAAACTTACTCCGCCTCAGTTGTTGAAAATGTTAAATTTAGTGACAATGATTTAGTTTTATTAGAGTTTGTTTCTGACGCAAACTATGAAACTGCAAATTTTCCTAATTTGAATAATATTAATGCAAACAAGTATGTAAATATTGGTGAAAAAGTTTATGCCACTGGTTTTGCTTCTGATGATGAAGGCAAGGTCAATTTTACTACTGGAATTCTAGAGTTTTTTCCGCCTAAAAAAATTACAAATGGCTACCGGATAGGCTACACCAATCCTATTAAAAAAGGAATGAGTGGTGGCCCTATTTTGAACCAATGGGGAGAGTTAATCGGCTTAAATAGCAGACACTCTTATCCCACTTTTGGGGATCCATTTGTCTTTCAAGATGGAACTCGCCCCAGCGAAAAGGAACGCAAAAAAATGGTTCCTTTGAGTTGGGGAATGCCGATAGAAATATTAGCAGAAACTGCCTCAAAATTCGTCAATCCACCTTCACAAACTCTCACAGGTTTACCCAGTGAAATTGAGAGAAAAGCAAAACAAATTACAGTTAGAATTGAACGACAAGTTGGGGGTGGTTCAGGTGTAATTATTGCCAGCCATAAAGCAGAAAAGGAAAATAAATATACCTGCTACGTCCTTACCGCTTCTCATATTCCCATAAAAACTGAACAGGATTATACCATTATCGCTCCAGATAACCAACGATATACGATCAAGCCCGGAACCGAGAAAAAATCGGAAGGTTTAGATTTTGCAGTCGTTTCATTTACTAGCGAAACCAACTATTCAGTCGCTACTCTGGGAAATTATGAATTAAAGGATAATAGTTACATTTTCGTCTTTGGTTGGCCTGTATCTAAAAACTATAGAAAACCCAGTTCTCTCCTGACTGCTGGCTGGTTTTTGTCTCCAGAAAAAGCTCGAATATACGATGCAAAAGATGCTTTTTCTTTGCAAGAGGGTTATGAACTGACTTACACCAATATGACGCAAGGAGGGATGAGCGGGGGCCCTGTTTTTGATACTCAAGAACGAGTTATAGGCATTCATGGAAAAACCGAAACACAAGATGGCGTTAATATAGGTTATAGTTTAGGGATACCAAGTAAAACAATTTTAAGTTTGATAAATAACTTAGGGGTTCAGAAAAAATGGTTGTCAGTAGAAACGTCTGCACCTGAATTTCCGACAAAAGAAGTTGACAATATTCTCCAGATGTCACGAACTATAGTAGAACCCTCAAGCGAGGCTAAGGAGGAAGATTGGATCAACTATGGGAATCAATTATGGAGAGTTGCTCAAAATCCAGATGAGCATTCAAAGGCGATTGATGCTTTTATAAAAGCCATTGAAATTAATCCTAATTCGTATATTGCTCGGTACGCAGCGGGATTAGCAGCAAAGGCTAAAAGAGATTATCGTTTAGCAAATATAGCCTTTAGTAAGGCAGTTGATATCAAGCCAGATTTGTATGCAGCTTGGCGTCAAAAAGGAGACACACATTACAGTCTACGAGAGTACCAAGACGCGTTGAATGCTTACGAAAAAGCCATTGAAGAAGCAGAAAAACAGAATGAAGAAGATTTTGTTTTGTACTTGTGGAAAGGTGTTGTGCTGTACGAATTAAAACGTTATCCACAAGCCATAAATGCTTACACTAAATCCATAGAACTTAAGCCCCATCCCTATACCTACGACAATAGAGGATTGGTATATTCTGCCAAAGGAGAGAATGATAACGCTCTTAAAAATTACAATGAGGCAACTAGATTAAAACCTGATTATGCCATTGCCTATAGCAATAAGGGTGATGTCTATGATAAGAAGAAAGACTATGACAACGCTCTTAAAAATTATAATAAAGCAATTGAATTAGGTTATAAAAATGCCAACATTTACCGCAAAATTGGGAATATATATTATGGTGACGGCAAAAAGGACTACGACAAAGCTCTTGAAAATTACAATAAAGCAATTAACTTAGGCTATAAAGATGCCAATATTTATATATTTCTGGGGTATATATATTCTAATGAAAAGCAAGATTATAAAAAAGCTCTTGATAATTACAAGGAAGCTCTTAAACTAGATGGTAAAAATGCTAATATCTATCTCTATATGGGAAATGTCTATAAGGAACAAGGAAAGAATCAAGAAGCTGTTGAAAATTACGATGCAGCGATTAATTTAGATCCTAAAAATGCCTACGCCTACAACAATAAGGGGCTTGCTCGTGAAAACATGAAGGATATAGATGCAGCCATTGCCGATTTCCAAAAAGCATCAGAACATTGTGGCAAGGGAACCTTAAGCTGCGAAGACCCACGAAATAATCTCAAAAGACTTGAAAATAAGATTGAGTGAGTTTTGGAAATTAACGAATTTCAAAAGATTTTCTCATCGGTTCAATAACTTTTTCTTCATCTTCTGAAAAATTGCTATCTTCACCTTTATAGGTCACGATATAGGCTTGATTATTCTTAACCGTCCAAATCAATTTATGCTTTATTTGGACAACGTTTTTTCCAGCCGAGTCTTTTTCTTTTGTAATAAAAACAAGCATTTGTGCTGTATTGTTTGCCAAGGTTGTTTTTTGTGGAGTGTTTGGGAGTAGATCTTTGCTAACTTGTTTATTGATTATTTTCTGCTTCAATATGTTTTCATAATAGTCCTGAGACGACATCTGCCTAGATAATTTTTCAGAATAAACAGTCACAATTTCTCGAAATCCATTATCTTTCGGCGACTTGAAGACTATTCCATCAAGGGTTATTCCAGTAGCAGAAATCGATGGTTTCCATTCAGCCGGATATTTGAGCTTGATTTCTTGATTTTCATAATATGAATAACCAAACATAAATTTAACAACCCACTCACGAATTTCTTCATTAAACGGTGCAATGATTACCGCAATGAGTGCGATTGCAAGCGCAGTTGTCTCTTTATGAGAGCGAAACCAAGATGAAATAGACATAAAAGAAACAGGGGGTTGAGAAAGTTGAGTTGATGCTAAAATAGGTGCTGCTGAAATCAAAGTTTGACTACTTTTTTGATTCGACAAAAAACCATCTAAAGCCTGCAAAACTTCCACCGCAGAAGCATAACGCTGTCGGCAATCCTTACGCACCATCTTATCAATAACATCTGCCAATTCGCCACTCACGGACACCGCATCCCGCCACTGAAACTCCCCCGTCACCGCATCTTCAGGAAATCCCCCAAAATTCGGTTCGGGATTTAAACCCGTCAACGCCTGAATCGCAATTACTCCTACCGCATAAACATCACTACTAAAACGCGGTTTCCCATTCGCCTGTTCATCGGGCATATAACCGTGAGTTCCGATCACAATCGTAGGCGTAACTTGACCGTGCATATTCACCGACAAACAGCCAATTTCTTTAACAGCCCCAAAATCAATTAAAACAATTTTTCCATCCGACTGACGCCGAATAAAATTAGCCGGTTTAATATCCCGGTGAATTACACCCTGACCGTGAACAAACGCCAAAACCTCTAAAATATCCTGCAACAGCGAAATCACCTCGTTTTCGCCCTTCTGCGTACCGCGAATCAACTCATTGCTTAAGACATCCCCCTCAATAAACTCCTCAACCAAATAAAAGTCTTGATTTTCCTCAAAATGCGCTAATAAACGCGGAATGCGATGGTGATTTCCCAATCGGTGTAAAATTTCTGCCTCTTGATTAAATAACCGCGTACCTTGTTGTAAAATAAATGGTTCATTAGACTGAGGCTGAAAGCGCTTTACGACACAGATCGGGTGGGCAGGTAAATCCCAATCCTCCGCCAAAAACGTCTGCCCAAACCCCCCCGCACTCAGAGGTTTAACAATGTGATAACGGCCTCGTAAAACAGTTGCATTCATCTCTTTTTTATGCTAATAAAACCGATGATTTAGAAACCTTTTTTTTTACAGCAATTTTCAGGTGAGTAGACCGAGGGTGATTGAACCATCCCATAGCATCCCATACTCTTAATGTAAGTCATCACATCCGCGATCGCCCTCAGAGAGTGCTTCACGGTCGTGACCAGCTCACACCCACCCACAATGTACTTTGAGCTTGTCAATGACTGCGATGCCCCCGGCTTCAATTGTGGCGCTAAAATCTGCCTAACATTATCTAAAGCCCTTTACTACTACCTTTAGGTTAGCATTTTTGTAGTCCAATCACCTGAAAATTGCTGTTAACAAAAATAGACAAATCCCGCTGGGGAGCGCATTGCCTGTCGGCGGGCAGTTATTTGTGCTTTGAAAATAGTCCCAAAGGTGAATCCAGTCTGGGCCGCCCGCAATGCTAATATCATCAAGATGCCATCTGCTGCCTTGACGGAACTGTAGCCCGATCGCATATTATCAAGCAATTCGAGGCAAAACACCTGCCAAGGACAACTTTTAAGTCGGCAACAAAATATAATAAAATTTGAAGTCTTAAACATCAGCTATTCCCCCAACCCGTAAATCGCCCCCAATCTAAAAGCAAAAATCTACATGAATGTCAGAGTCCGTCTAGCCCCCAGTCCCACCGGAAACCTACACATCGGTACCGCCAGAACCGCCGTATTCAACTGGCTGTTTGCCCGCAACCAAGGCGGCACATTCATCCTGCGGGTAGAAGACACAGACGTAGAACGTTCTAAAAGCGAATACACCGATAACATCCTCCAAGGCCTCACCTGGCTGGGTATGAACTGGGACGAAGGCCCGAGTTTTCAGTCCCAACGTCTGGAAATATACCGCCAAGCAGTCCAAACCCTGCTAGACAATGGACTCGCCTACCGCTGCTACACCACGTCGGAAGAACTCGACGAAATGCGGGAAGCACAAAAAGCCAACAAACAAGCCCCCCGCTACGACAACCGGCACCGCAACTTGACAAGCAAACAGCGCGCAGCTTTTGAAGGCGAAGGGCGACAAGCTGTGATTCGGTTTATCATCGACGACGATCGCACAATTTCTTGGAACGACATGGTGCGCGACACCGTAACCTGGAAAGGTAGCGACCTCGGCGGCGATATGGTGATTGCCCGTGCATCCAGCGGCGGCGTCATCGGCCAACCACTTTACAACCTCGCCGTAGTTGTCGATGACATCGACATGGGCATCACCCACGTCATCCGCGGCGAAGATCACATCGGCAATACTCCGAAACAAATATTGCTATACGAAGCTTTGGGCGCGACAATCCCAGAATTTGCCCACACGCCGCTGATTTTAAACTCCCAAGGACAAAAGCTTTCTAAACGCGACGGCGTAACCTCGATTTCTGACTTCAAAGATATGGGCTACCTGCCCGAAGCTTTAGTTAATTACATGACTTTGCTCGGTTGGACTCCGCCGGATTCAACGCAGGAAATATTTACACTGTCGGAAGCAGCAGAATTATTTACATTCTATCGAGTCAACAAAGCCGGTGCAAAATTTGATTGGGATAAACTCAATTGGCTGAACAGTCAATATCTGCACAAAATGCCAGTGCCGCAATTGACAGATTTGCTGATACCTTATTGGTGGCAGAAAGGCGGTTACGAGTTTGACTTAGAGGCAGACCGCCCTTGGCTCGAACAAATAGCTGCTTTAATCGGCCCGAGTCTCGTTCGCTTAACCGATGCTGTGGATATGTGCAAGTTATTCTTCTCCACCACGGTGGAATACGAAGAAGAAGCACTGGCACAATTGCAGCAACCAGGGGCTGCACAGGCTTTACAAGCAGTTGTAGAAGCGATGGAAAGTCATTCATCCCTGACATCAGCGGAAGCTCAGAAAATCACTAAAAAGCTCAGTAAAGAGAAAAATCTTAACAAAGGGCTAATTATGCGATCGCTCAGAGCCGCTCTGACAGGTGCAATGCACGGCCCCGACCTGATAGAATCTTGGGTAATCCTTCACCAGCGGGGGACGGCTAAAACTCGCTTGCTTGATGCCATTAGCAACTTGAATTTGCCGGCTGTTGGTGTCGCGGCCGAAACTCCTACCCCAGAACAGCAAAACGCGGAAACTGCAACCGAAACTTCTGTCGCACAACAGCCGGCAGCGTCCGTTTCACCAGCCGAAATACCGACTTCAGCACCAGAGGTTTCAGCAGTCGAAATATCGGCTCCTGAAGCAGTGGCGGAGCCCGTTTCAGCAGTCGAAATACCGACTTCAGAAACAGGCGAAGTGTCGGCTCTTGAACCAACCGACGGGGAGGTTGCAGCAGTCGAAATACCGGCTCTTGAAACAGCCGCAGCAGCAGTTGAAATACCTGCCGCCAACCAGCAAAAAACTATTGCGAGTGGAGAAATGACTTCATCAAACGAACCAGAAACAACCGTTATCATCACCGACATTCCTGCCGGAAATGAAGCAGACAGTTCGCTCGGTACAACAAAAGTCATAATTACCGACGAACCGCCAAGTCAGACCCAGCAGATCAAAGAACAAATTATCTCAATTTTGTCCGAGTTTCCCGCTTACATCGGCAGCTTTTACGAGCAATACAAAAGTCCCCTGACTGTTATCGGTGTAATTGTAGCCTCGATTATCTCTTTGAAAGTGCTTTTGGGGATAATAGATGAACTCAACGACATCCCCCTGCTAGCACCCACATTCGAGCTAATTGGTATCGGATACACCGGGTGGTTTATCTACCGCTATTTGCTGCGATCGTCCAATCGGCAACAATTAGGTCAAGAAATTCAAGCCTTGAAAGAACAAATTTTCGGCAAAAAATCCTAGATTTTTGCTGTAATTTGTTGAATTTATGCCCGACACTGACAACTTTAAATAAGTTGTTAGTGTCGGGTTTTTAAATGACTAATGACTAATAACTGATAACTAAACCCCAGCCGCAGTAAAAGCCGCCCAATAATAAGGATTAGCAAAAGGATAGGGTTTGCGGTTGCGAATTTGCTGCAAAGAAGCCTCCGCAATCAGGCGAGAACTTTGAGAAAGCCGATCGAACATTTGCGAAATTTGAGGTTGAAAATCTGCCAGCAACACCTCCAATTGCTCGCCAGTCAAATCCCGCAGCCACCTTTGAGCGTCCGCCAGCGCAATCGCCACATCTCCCACCTGCAACCTAGGAAACCGTGCAAGATTTTCATAAAACTTGCTCGTCAGCAGCAGCGTAGAAACATCGTTCACCTTCCAAAGACTGCTGACCACACTAGACGTGCCAGCATACAACAAGCCCGCCGACAAACCGACAAAATCTCCTCCTGCACCGCTAACTCCGCCGGCCGCAATTTCGCAACCCGATAAAGTAACTAAAAAATATTGCCGAAAATCCAGATTAAAAATTTCCTCCAAACTCAGAGACTCATTCCTAAAAAACACGCCAGATTTCAGCGGCAAAGCCAAATTAAGCAAACTCAAACAAGCAAAATGAGCACATTTTTTCTGCTGCAACTGCCCTATTGGCTGGGAGAAATTCTCATTATTAGCAGACATTCCTAGGGAAAAAGCCTCTTTAATTGCGGGCTTCTGGCGCACAACTTCTGCACTAGAAAAATACTGGGAAATATTGCCGATTTCAATGTTGCTGTAGAACGCATCTCTGGTGAAAGTTGGAACTGCCAAAAGGTGCTGCAAACGGGGTCTGTACCGACCAATAGCTGCTTCGCGCGCACTTTGTCTCAACAGCAATAGCTGACAGCTAGGAGCATAGCGAATTCCTCCAGCAAATCGATCGATCAAATAAGCAGCAGGCGCTGGAACCTCGCCAAAAGCCGAACTTTGAGAAAAATCCGAAACGCTGTGAGTCTCCAGATCTAAACCGCTGCGATCGCTCAACCCAGACCTAAAAATTCCCCCAGCGTCCTCAAACCCGTCTCTCACCCCCTGAGGCAAAGCGTGGAGCGGCAAAGCGTGCAAAAATCGGTGCGGCACAAAAATCAGCCGATCGCAATTCTCCGGAATCAGCGCCACCACTCGATCGATTTCCAGCAGCGAGGCCAAGCGTTTGAGGCGAGCCGGGAGATGATTGATCCAGCGACCTTTTTGTTCGGAATAAGCGCTGAGGTAATCCTGGGCCCAACTTTCGGCAGCCAAAGCATTTTGTGGCGAACAGAGGTGAACGGCCGGATATTGTGCATTCTTGACCACTACAAAAGCAACCAGTAACTCCCCTAAACTCGCCCACACCACAGCAGCGCAATTGGCATCAGGCAACAATTGGCGAATTTGCTCGAAAGCGATCGGCTCAACTTTGCGAGCTAGGCTGAAGAAAGGGTCGTTTGCCTGCACCTCCCGCGCAATCAACCTATCAAACTGCTTCCACAATTGATTTAAGTGCATGAAGTCCGAGTTCGGCAGCAGAGAACCGCTGTTCAAACCTTGGCTATCGCCCTCAGAAATCAAGGTAGTGTTCCGCTCGGGTTCTCCCTGTTCTTGATGCCGCTGTTCCCCCGCTATTTCCAGTTGCAGCGACTCCAACTCGCTTCGCACCGCTGCGGGAATTTCGGCTTTCGGAGTCAGGTGGCATTTAACCAGCAGTTCTACCAAATTCCGATTTTTGTGGCGTTCGGCGTATTCCAGAGCCTTAGCGTAATATTCAGGTTGGGTGGCGCCGAGCTCCAGGCAAACTTGCACCAGGCATTTATAGAGTCCAGCCCAAGTGCGGGTTAATTTGACTTTTGCGGTACTCGTCCGATCGCCAAAATCGACTGTATCAACCCCAACTTCGCAACGCAAGAATTCAACAGTATCGACAGCAGCAGTAAAAACCCCGTAGGCGCCAAGCAAGTCGCCTCGAACTCGGTAAGCTTGACCCAAATAAAATAAAATTTCAGCCCAGCGGTGGGGATAGCTTTCGCGAGTGTAGACTTGCGTGGCGTTTTGATAGCAGCCGCTCGCGCTTTCCATGTAGGACAAGTTTTCCGCCTCCATCAGTTGTGAATAAGCCCTGCCGAGATAAATTTGCAGCATTGCCCAGCGGTTGGGATAGGCCTGCCTGGTGTAGACTTCGCCCGCATTTTGATAGCAGGCGATCGCGCTTTTGAGGTTGCGGTTTTTTTCCCCCTTCACGTGTTCGCAGAAAGCGCGGCCGAGGTAGGCACACAGCATTGCCCAGCGTTCGGGAGATTTTTGGCGGTTGCAAAACAGTAAAGCATTTTGATAGCAGGCGATCGCCATTTCCATATTTTCGGCTTTTTCCCCTTTCACCCGCCGACTGTAGATCCTACCGAGGTAAGTTTGGATCGAAGCCCAGGCTTCGGGAAATTTGATGCGGGTGTAGACTTGTAAAGCATTTTGATAGCAGGCGAGCGCCATTTCCAAATTTTCCACCGGATCGCCTTTGATGCGATCGATAAACACCCGGCCCAAATTTTTTTGAGTCGTCGCCCACTGCAGCGGAAAAGCTTCCCGAGTCCGCACTTGCAAAGCTCTCTGATAGCAGGTAACCGCGTATTCGAGATTTTCGGCTCGGTTGCCCCGCAGGAATTCGCAGTAAGCATTTGCCAAATTATTTTGAGTCGTCGCCCAGCGCCGGGGAAACAGCTTGCGGTTGTAGACTTGCAAAGCATTGTGGTAGCAAGCGACAGCCAGTTCCAGATTTTGGGCTTTGCTGCCCCGCAGGCGGCGGCTGTAAGCGCGGCCGAGATTGTTTTGAGTGCTCGCCCACTCTTCCCCGAAACTTTCGCGGGTGCGAACTCGCAGCGCGTTTTGATAGCAGGCGATCGCCTGTTCTAGATTTTCTGCCGGATCTCCCCTGAGGCGCTCGCTGTAAGCGTTGCCCAGATTGTTTTGCAGCGTCGCCCACTGTTCCGGGTACTGTTCGGGAGTGCGCACTTGTAGGGCATTTTCAAAGCAAGCGATCGCCTGTTCGATATTTTGAGCCTTATCACCCTTGGGACGATCGCTGTAAGCGTTGCCCAGATTGTTTTGCATCACCGCCCATTCTTGGGGAAAGTCTTTGCGGGTAAACACCTTAGCAACTGTTTCGTAACCGGCAATTTCGATTTCCAAGTTATGAGCCTTGCTGCCGAGGGGAAACCGCCCAATTTTGTTGCTCAGATTGCCGATTAACGCTGCAATGCGCCTAGTCTCGGATTCTTTGGCAGCAGGGAGCACCAAAGTGGCCCAGTGGCGCAGCAGTTGTGCGAAATTCTGGTCGAGTTTGTCTAAATTGTTTCTCAGCAGCGAGTACAGGTGCTGCGAATCAGCGCCGCGCGCGACTGCCTGCAATACTTCTGCTAAAAAAGTCAGATATGCTGCCCCGGTTGCGGGCAATTTATAATTCCCTTTTGCAGATTCTAAGGGTGCGATCGCCCTTTGGAAAAATTTTGCAGCTTTCAGCAAGCTTTCTCGCGTCAGTGCCACTTCTTCCAAATAAAGCGTTTGCACGAACCCAAAGTCGATCGACTTTGGGTTCGTCCTCAAAATCAAATCTATTCCTGAGTCCCCAGGATTTTCCAGCAGCGCTTGGAGCATATTAACATCTGTTTTGCGACGCTGTTCGTCCATCGTGCATTCCGCCAAACTATTAACCATAGGAGCGCTGCTTCCGTGCAACCAAGTGAACTACCCACCGCTAAATCGGAATACCGAATATAGTAGGGGCTTCTGTACTCATAGGCGAGTGCCTCAGCTTAGACTTTCGTCCCAGCTTTGGTCTTACCTCGCCTTCTAAAGCAGAGACGGCTGCACCTTCCGCCTTTAGTATAGTGATACCTTCTGCTATCATACTTATCGCTGCGTTCGCCTCCCGATCGCGATCGGTCGCACAGTTAGGACAAGTCCATTCCCTCGCATCTAATGGCATCTCGGTCATTTGATGGAAACAATTAGAATATAGTTTAGAACTGGGAAACCATCTATCAATCTCAACTAAGTTCCCGCCTTTGCGTTCCAACTTGTAGGCTAAGAAGTTGGTAAAAGTTCCCAAACCCTCATCTGATATTGGTTTCGCCAAATTGGGATTGCCAACCATGCCCAAGACATTAAGGTTTTCTACTATGACTGCGAGGCTATCGCTGACCAACTTATAACTAAGTTTATCTATAAAATCTTGCCGCGAACTCTCAACCCGTTCGTATACCTTGGCAACAACTTTTCTATATTTGTACCTAGAATTACTTCTTGTCTGCTGGCGCCTTAACTTTTGCTGCTGGCGCTTCAAGTTCTTCTTGTGCTGGGCCAAACGCTTGGCATTGTCATATTTAGATACTTTTTTGCCCTCGTTGACAATACCAAAGTGTTTCAATCCTAAATCAATGCCATAAATCCTACCTTCTTTTGTTGTCTGGTTCTCACCCTCAATTTCACTCTGTATAGATGCCAGATATTTCCCTGAACAATTTTTACTAATAATTAGATTCTGGATTTTTCCCTCAATTAATCTATATATTTTTGGTTTTGGTATTCCCCCCTTGCCGAAAACTTTGACATTTTCCTCTCCAAAATAGGAGGCTTGACGATACTTAAATGACAGTTTTTCATCCTGACAATTGAATTTAGTAAGCCCAGCCAATGTATAAAAAAATTGTAGGCAGTGGTTAATGTAAGCGCATTAGCTGACAAAAGTTGGCTGTAACACTCATCTAACCATGCACTGCCATCTGATTTTTTGAGAGCAAGAAAAAGTGTGTTGAGCCTGGAGCAGCCAAGTCTTTTACGAGTTGTCTTATAAACTTCAATTGATTTATTTAGACCATAATTCCACCACCAACGCGCACAAGCCAAAGTGGGAACTACTTGTATTTGTTGATTTTGGGTAGGATACAAACGAACTTGGATAGCCTTGTGTAGCAATCAACATCACCTCCTTGGTTCTTCTATTCTCTCACAATATACAGTTGATGAGCAAAGCATTACGGAAAAAATGGGTGACGGCGATTGCATTTTTCCTCTCTTGAAAGCTGTCCCAATAATTGCTCAAAGATGCAATGGTCGTCACCCGCCCTTCCCACTAAACGGAGTACGGTGATAGTGGGAAGCGCGCAAAATAGTTAAACCAGGATTCACAAGTCCCAATACACACGCGGATAGCGCAAATAGCACCTAGAATCGCTAATAGTATTATGTTGCGCGCTGCTCTTGAGTAAAATCCCGGTAAAAAGCGCCGTCAGTCTGTGGGGGCGGTTTTCATATCGTTTCCGGTTGCATCAATATTGTTCCAATGTCCAAATGTCCAAACAGTAAACAGTCAACAGTCATCAGGAGTGCAACCGGAATTGATATCACAGACAGTTCTAAATTTGACAAACCCGCCCCGACAGATTTGCAGCGGGACGGGTTTACTTTTACCCCGATCGGACTTAGGCTAAGAAACCCGGTTTCTGGGAAACTATGGGGTTTAGTAACGAGAAATCTCGAAAGAAACCCGGTTTTTGAGGAAGAGTGTGTCCTGGACTAAGTGAGTTATCTAGGATATTGTGCGAGATTCAGCGCTACAGCTAACAAAAATCAATTAACTAGATTTACTGTACCGCTTGAGAGCGCAGCGCTGATTCCACTGCCTGCAGAGCTCGATCGACTTCAGCGGCAGTGACAATCAGCGGCGGGACAAACCTCAGCACTTTCGGCCCTGCAGGAACCAACAGAACTCCTGCGGCGATCGCAGATTTGACGATATCGCCCGATGTCAGTTCGATGTCAGCTTGCAATTCCATCCCGACAATCAAACCCCAGCCGCGCACTTCGGCAATTAAATGGGGATATTCGGCCGCCAACTTGTTAAGGCCTGATTTCAACTGTTCCCCGCGCTGCTGCACGTTTTCTAGAAGGTTTTCCCGTTCCAAAGTTTGGCAAACGCACAAAGCTACAGCGCAAGCAAAAGGATTGCCGCCGAAAGTGCTGGCGTGACTTCCCGGTTCAAATACATCGCAGGAAGATTTGCACAGCATAGCGCCGATCGGGATACCGCCGCCCAACCCTTTCGCAGATGTAAAGATATCCGGTTCAATGCCGAGGTTTTCGTAGCCCCAGTATTTGCCGGTGCGTCCCATCCCGACTTGCACTTCGTCGAGAATGAGCAAAATGCCTTTTTCGTCGCAAATTTCCCGAATTCGCTGGAAGTAAGCGATATCTCCGGGGCGAACTCCGCCTTCGCCTTGCAGCGCTTCCAGCATAATTGCTGCTACTTGGCGTTCGTCTTTGTCGAGTTCTTCGATCGCACTTTCGATCGCACTAATATCGTTGTACGGCACGTAGTGAAATCCGGGAACCAAAGGACTAAAACCCTTCTGGTATTTAGGTTGTCCCGTTGCGGTAATTGTCGCTAAAGTCCGCCCGTGGAAACTCGCAACGGCGGTAACGATCGTCGGATTCGAGATATTTAATTTTTCGTGGGCGTATTTGCGGGCGAGTTTAATTGCCGCTTCATTAGCTTCCGCGCCGGAGTTGCAAAAGAAGGCTCTGTCAGCGCAAGAATGGTCTACAAGCCACTTCGCCAGCTCGCCCTGTACGGGGATGTAATAAAGGTTAGAAACGTGGTGCAGGGTCTGAATTTGCTGAGTTACCGCTGCAATCATTGCCGGGTGGGCGTGTCCCAGAGTGCAGGTAGCAATACCCGCCACAAAATCGAGATATTCGCGGCCCTCGGTATCCCAAACGCGGCAGCCTAGGCCCCGTTCTAGGGCGATCGCAAAACGCCCGTAAGTTGTCATTACATAGCTGTCGAAGCTCTCAGAACTGAAGGGACTGGCTTCGGCTTGCACGGTTGGTTCTTTTAGTAAGGTTTCTGGACTCACGAATCGCTCCTTAACACATAATATGCAGACCTCGATTGTACGGTAAAAATCCAGGTTAGCGGTGCAGGCTGTTAGTTTTGTCATAAAATCATAACAGTAACAACAATTAATCCCTCACAAATCTACTGATGAGTTATTACATTTCTCCTAACTTTCTCGATAAAGTTGCGGTGCACGTCACTAAGAACTTTTTAAATTTGCCCGGGGTAAGAGTTCCCCTAATTTTGGGAATTCACGGCCGTAAAGGAGAAGGCAAAACTTTTCAAACCGAACTGGTTTTTCGGCGGATGGGCTTTGAACCGGTGATGATATCTGGTGGGGAATTAGAAAGTCCGGATGCGGGAGATCCGTCGCGTTTAATTCGCTTGCGCTACCGGGAAGCGGCGGAGCAAATTCGCGTGCGCGGCGAGATGTGCGCCATCTTTATTAACGATTTGGATGCTGGTGCTGGCAGGTTCGATACTACTACTCAATATACTGTCAATACTCAGATGGTCAATGCCACTCTGATGAATATTGCTGATAATCCAACTAACGTGCAGTTACCGGGAAGTTATGACAGCACGCCGCTGCACCGAGTGCCGATTATTGTCACTGGAAATGATTTTTCTACGCTTTACGCGCCGCTGATTCGCGACGGGCGGATGGAGAAGTTTTATTGGGAACCCAGCCGGGATGATAAAATTGGCATTGTTGGGGGAATTTTTGAGTCGGACAAATTGTCAAAAACCGATATTGTGGCGTTAGTGGATAATTTTGCCGATCAGGCGATCGACTTTTTTAGTGCTTTGCGATCGCGCATTTATGACGAACAAATCCGCGAATTCATTCACAAAGTAGGAATCGAGCGAGTTTCCAAGCGTTTGGTAAACACTTTGGAAGCAGCGCCAGATTTCCACAACCCGAATTTTAGTCTCGCTCATTTAATAGAAATGGGCAGTTTGATGGTGGGCCAACAAAAGCGGATTAAGGAAATGCGCTTAGTAGATGAATACAACCAATCGCGGCTGTTTAACGTTAAAGGAACCCCCAATGCCCCTGCTGCTGCGCCAACGCAAAGTCAATTAAACGACCCGTCATCCAAATATTATAAGGCTTACGATGAGCCAAGTTCTGAAGGTGGTAACGGTCATGCGGCGCGGCTGAGTTCCGAGGTATTGGAACAAGTAAAGCAGTTGTTAGCAAGAGGCTGCAAAATTGGCATGGAATATGCAGATAATCGCCGATTTAAGACTGGTTCTTGGCAAAGTTGCGCGACAATTCAAACTGCACAGGAAAAAGATGTGGTTGCATCTTTAGAAACTTGTTTGGCGGAACACGGCGGCGAATACGTGCGGCTGATTGGTATCGATCCAAAAGTCAAGCGGCGGGTAGTTGAAACAATTATTCAGCGGCCGAATGGTTAAAGCTAAAGTAGTCCGCCAGGGAATGAATTCGCTGTCTAATAGCTAAAGTCCTCTGAAGAGGACTCATGAGTTTAAAAGTTTTTCTTATCAGTCCTCTTGAGAGGACTTTAGCTTTGAGGCAGGGGTTTCAACCCCTGTCGGACTATCGGTTTAACGTTAAGTTGACACAAATGAACAGTGTTGTGTCCCTACAGGCAATATCTTCTTACTCTCGCCGTAGACTACTGGACAGACATAGATGATGCAAACCAGCGGCGAATTAATTCTACTTGGAAACGGTAGCCTTCACTAACTTCCTCAATCAATTCGCGTTGCAGAAGTAAATTGATAGCATCGGATTTATCGGGAAATTGTTGCAAAATAGTTAATCGGCTGACTATTGCCCCTTCTCCTTGTGCTGCCAAAAACTGCAAAATAGCTAATCCTGCTGCATCTGCTTGATTGCTTTGAATATCGGCAAAAAAGAAACTGCCAACACTTAAAGCTTCTGGTATTGCTGCTTCTACATCGGCTAAAGTTGCCAGTCGGCGGATAGATGGATCTTGCTCGTTTTTTAGTGCGATAATTTCAGCGCAGAGGAGTTGGATTAGGAAAGGGTGACAGCGGGTGAGTTGCAAGACTCGCTCAACCGCATTGGGTTCGTAACGCAGGGTAAAATCTTTGACGGGTTGCTCAATTAGTTGACGCGCTTCGGGTTGTTTCAGGTAGCTGATATGAACGACTTGGACATTGATTAAATAGCTAGCCCAACGCTGAAATTCTTCTATTGTATGGGAACCAGCTAGCAGCACTTTGAAGCGGGGACGATGTTGAATCAGGTGACGCAACATTTCCAGAACATCCTCCTGATCAAAGCGTCCTTTTGTGATGGCATTATCTAGCGCCTCGAATTCATCCAAGGCAAGCAGGGCAATATTTGGTTGTAGCGCTTGTTCTACTTCGTCCAGCCATTCATCAAAGCGGGTGAAAGGGTCATCTTGCAGTGTTTCGCGCTTAAGAGATGGGAGAGTTAACGCACTTTGGCGCTGGGCTGAGTTTGCCATACTGCGGGCGATATTGTAGAGAAAACCAGCATAATCACTCGCTGATGAAACCGGCCCTTGCAAGTCTACAAACATGGGAATAATAGTGCTCGGTAGCAAGCGTCCCAGGTTGTTGAGGAGGGATGTTTTGCCCATGCGCCGCTGTCCGTAGAGTAGCAAGGGAGGGCGGCGGCGGTCTAGCAGTAATTGCTCGATGCGCGTACCAATGTCAGCACGTCCGGTGAAGATTTCCTGTTGTTCTGTCAGGGGTACGCCAATGATATAAGGGTTGTCGATTTCTTGTCGTAGTTCAACTGCTTTCGCCTGTTCTTGCACATAGTTGGTGACAATTTCATACCAACTATTTGCAATAGGGCGAAAACGTACTGCATATTTGTCACCACTGCGGGTCAATTCTCGAATTAAACCATTTAATCTTTCTGCTACAGCACTGAGGGCTAAACGCTTGTTGTAAGCACTATTTTGGTTGAGGGCTGCTGCTACATCCTCGCTGATGCGACTAAAGCTACTTAGGAGGGAACTAACTGGACTATTCAGTTCTCCAAGGGCTAGATTGCGGTAGGCGTTAGCGATAGCAGCTACATCTTCACAACGTTCTAAGCCCCGTGCATCAAGTTCAATTTGTACAGCTTGTGCTGCCCAACCCTGACGGCTTGTGTTTAAATAGTTGAGTGCAGCTTTGCCCTCTTCTGGGTTACGCTCCATTACTAAAAGAACGTGCTTGTCTAAGCCTTGTAGGGGAAGGCGCTGCCACTCATCCCAAAAAGCTGAATGCCAACGTAAGAAACTGGGTTTAGTAGCTGTGCGTCGTTTGTCTAGTTGGTAAAGCAGAATATTCCATCCCGTGAGAGAAGGATACAGTACCACTGGCAGCCATAAGTTGATAGTTATTCCGACGCCCGACGCCACGACCGACGCCACGACCGACGTCTCGCCCAACGCCACACGGAACGCCATGCCGAACGCCACGCCCGACGCCACGCCCAACGCCAGGCTCGACGGCACGATGGACGGCACGCCCGACGGCACGCCCAACCCCACGCCCCACGCCACGCCGCACGGCACGCCCAACGCCACGCCCAACACCACGCCCGACGCCACGCCCGACGGCACCCCCGACGGCACGCCCGACGCCACGCCCAACGCCACGCCCGACGCCACGCCCGACGCCACGCCCCACGCCACGCCCAACGCCACGCCCCACGCCACGCCCAACGCCACGCCCAACGCCACGCCTAACGCCACGCCCGACGCCACGCCCGACGCCACGCCCGACACAATCTTTTCTACTGGCGCACCTAGTAGCCAAAGCACTAAGGCAACAACAATTGAATTAGCTAGGACAGGCAAAACCAGGAATGCTTGTATTAGTAGCTTCCACAAAGCTGGGTTTTGCCATCTTAAACCTCTTTTGATCTTAGATGGGGTGTCTAAACCAGGGTCAATACGCTTGAGATGATTTTGCCAAGCCGAGGGACGAAAGAAAAGCCAGAACAGCAGTTGCAGGCTACCCAAAATCAGGTTGGGATGCTGTTCAGGTGCATTGGTGTAAGCGTTGCGCGGCACATTTGGCGAGGTCATCCGATTTTTGATTTTCGATTTTCGATTTTAGATTGAACCCACAGATAAATGCGAGGGCTTGCGATCAAATTGGTTTACGTACTTAATTTTGAGTAGTTTCATAAATATAACGAGCGCTAGAAAAATTGCTCAAATAAATGAGTGAAGGGCTGCATCTGTTTTAACCCTTCTTCACGCCAATCATCCCCCATTTCCCCATCTTCCAGACTAAATAATCGTTCTCGACAAAGGATTTGCAGCAGCAGAGGCCAGCATTTACTTTGATTCAAAATCCACTCGACATCCTCAGCCGGAAAAGGAATGGGCGAACTGGCTATCAACTCCCGTGCTTCAGCTTCAGTCAAAGCACCCAGAGTTGTGGTATATCCAAAGATATTGAAAAAAGGCGAACTATGTCCGGTGCTACGCGCTAACTCGATCGGCGATTCAGGAGTTGCCAAGACAAAGCCTAAATTCCCATTGGTTTGGTTTGTTGCCAAAGAGCGCAAACTCTCCCAAAACCCATCATCTAATTCGGGACAGCGCTGTAAACCTACACCAATTTCATCTAATAAGATGACTGTAGGCTGACGTAAATTACTGCTAACCACATCCATAAATCTATCTAAGTCGCAAGGGCTGGGAACTGACATTTTTAGGGATTCTAAAATGTAGCGCAGCAGCCCTTCCCGATTTTGCCGTCGCGAATCTTGAAAATCTACGAAAATCCAACGATAGTTTTCTGGAGAGGGCAACCACTCAGATTTTTGACCGGGGCGCAACTGTTCTGTTGGGGTGGTGGTAATATTTTTCAAGTAGTACAGCAAAGAAGTCTTGCCACTGCGCCTCTTGCCGATAATCGCAGCATTTTGCAGGGGACGGCGTTTCAGTAAGTCGAATAGGCGTTTTAGTTCCTTCTGTCGCCCAAAAAAGTAGCGCGGATGGGTGATGGGAGTTCCAGTGATGAAAGCTGAGGTTTCCTCCAAGAGAGGCTTAGGGATAGTTTCGTCTATATGTACGATATTTCTCCACTCATACCCCAATCTCTCGCTAATTTCCTCAAAATTTATATAATCAACAGGTTTACCCGCCAGAAAGCTCTTGACGGTGGATAGGGAAATTCCTAATTCTTCAGCCAAAGCCCTCTGACTCGGAAAGCCCTTGCGTCCTAAAGCCGATTTGACTTGTTCGATACACCCTGGAGAAACTCTGAGCGATCGCCCCATGATGCCTCTAGAGAAAATTACTCATCCGAATTATAGATTTAATCTCAACTACAAGTCAACCAACAAGTCAACCTCACTCGACTCTGAACTCAACTTTGCTTGATTTTTAATAAAATAGTAGCGTTGAATTTACACCTATGTCGGACAATAAATTACATCCCAAGCAAGCACCATCCTCCGATGATTCTGCCAAGCTCGATCGCAAGATTATTCAAGACGGTCGGCGTCAAGGGCGTTGGATTTCTAACGCAACTCTTGGATTCATCATTACCAGCAATTTTGTCAATATTTTATGCATCGGATTGTTGTTTTTTGGCAAAGTTCCAGAAGGAACAATTACCGCGACAAGCGGCTTAACAACAAATATTGTTAGCTTGCTGGTCATGTTTGCGAAAGAAAATAACGACCGACTCGATCGCCTAGCCAAAGAATTCAAAGACGACGATTAACTAAAAATAGTTAAAGTAGGGTGCGCCTTCCGCACCTGACAAATTACCAATTCAACTAATGCGCGCTTTACAAGTCAAAGTAGGGTGCGCCTTCCGCACCTGACAAATTCAACTAACACGCACCTGACAAATTCAAATTAAATTCTGCAAAAATTTATCAAAAGTTGCCCGATCGCACATAGCAACTTGAGCACCCACTTTAGTTGTGCACAGAGCGCCCGCTGCTGCGCCCCACCGCACCGCCTCTGACAAGGACAGACCGACATCTAATGCAGAGGCTAACCCGCCGTTAAAAGCATCGCCAGCAGCCACAGTGTCGATCGCCTCCACAGCAAAAGCCGGTACAAAAAACGTTTCATCCGCCGTAACAGCAACAGCCCCCCGATCGCCCAATTTGACAATAACATTCTTGACACCGCGCTCCTGCAAGTGTTTGGCAGCTACAATCGCTGTTTCCGTGTCATTCACCCGAAAACCGGCTAACTGGCTGGCTTCCACTTCATTCGGCGTGATAATGTCAATTAGCGGATAAAGTTCGATCGGCAAATCCGCCCTAGCCGGTGCTGGATCGAGAATAACTCGCACCCCCGCTTCACGAGCAGCTTTCGCAGCTTTTTGGACAACTTCCAGGGGAATTTCTAACTGTAATAGCACAGATGTAGCTGCTGTTAACAGTTTTTTGAGACGTTCTAGATCTGCTTCACCGACATTGTTATTCGCGCCCGGAATCACAATAATATTATTTTGACCTGTCTCGTCTACGGCGATAATTGCCACTCCTGAATGAGTGTTTGGGTCTGTTAATACATTGTCTGTATTTACCCCATAAGATTGTAAGTTTCTCAATAATTCTTCAGCAAATTTATCGTTGCCGACGCGACCGATGATGTGGGTGGAAGTGCCGAGACGGGCGGCGGCGACGGCTTGATTTGCTCCTTTGCCACCGCCGGCTGTGAGAAAATTGCTACCGATGATAGTTTCCCCTGGCTGCGGCAACCGGGGAGTTTTTGCTGCTAGGTCGATGTTGATACTGCCGAATACGATGATGGTCATAATTTAAATTGGGAATTGGGCATGGGGCATGGGGCATGGGGCATGGGGCATTATAGAATTGGGAATTGGTAATGGGTAGCAACTCGCAAATAACCCATAACGAATAGACATCTCCCATAATTATCGTGGAACAGGCAGGATGCCTGTTCAAAATCTGCTTTTTAGGAGAAGTCTAATAACAACCAATAACAACAGTCAACAGCCAACAAACAACAGCTAACAGCCAACACTCAACAGCCAACAACCAACAGTTAACAACCAACGGCCATCAAACGTGCTAGAACAGTTATGGTCTCCACCGGTCAATTCAATGGCTGCAATTACTCTCGATCGCAATCCCTGTGTCCTGCTAGTTGAAACAGACGAAGTTCTCGCCGGACACTTGAGTCTCGACTTAAAATCCTCCGGCTACGAACCGGTAGTGGCTTCTAATACCGCCACGGGCCAACATTTAGCCAGTGAATTGCAGCCAGCTTTGATTGTAATCGATCGGATACTTGGCCCTGAGTCGGGGCTGTCACTGTGTTCTTACCTCAGAAGTATTGGCAATCGGGTGCCGGTACTGCTATTGGTCGGTCGCGATACAGTTGACGATCGCGTAGCTTGTCTGGAAGCTGGGGCGGATGATTATTTTCTTAAACCTTACCGCACTGAGGAGTTTTTGCAGTTGGTGCGCTTGTATTTGCAGCCGGATAACACCAGCAACGAACAATTGAGGTTTGGCGATTTAGTTTTGGATTTGGCCTCTAGGCGGGCCCTGCGCAATGGACGGGCGATCGACCTGACGATGAAGGAATTTGAGCTGCTAAAGTATTTGATGGAACATCCCCGCGAGGTTTTGACTCGGGAACAAATTCTGGAAAATGTTTGGGGTTACGACTTTTTGGGCGAGTCGAATGTGATTGAGGTTTACATCCGCTATCTGCGCCTCAAGATCGAAGATGAAGGCGAAAAGCGCTTGATTCAGACGGTGCGCGGTGTTGGCTACGTGATGCGCGAATCTTGAAGAAGTCATTAGTCATTAGTCATTAGTCATTAGTCAGTGGTCATTAGTCAGTGGTCATTAGTCATTAGTCATTAGTCAACAATGCCCATGCCCCATGCCCTATGCCCCATGCCCTATGCCCAATCTAAAATCTAAAATCATTATGAATTATTTAGGTAATTTGCTGAGTATTGCGGTAATTCTATTTTTGCTGGGATGTTCGCCGACTTTACCTGTTGCGAATACTGGTGCTACTGGTATTTTGGCGTCGCAGTCTCCGACGGCGACAACATCGGGTCAAGTGCTGCCTGTTTCTGCTAGAGCTCGGATAGCCGATCGCCCGTTAGCGGAGTCCTCGAAGAGGATTGAACTCGAAGTGGCGAAAACAGTGGAACAACAGGCTATGGGTTTAATGTACAGAACTTCTTTGCCGGATGACAGAGGAATGCTGTTTGAGTTTAAATCGGCGCGGCAGGTCAATTTTTGGATGAAAAATTGCAAGATTTCTCTGGATATGATTTTTCTGCGGAATGGGGTGGTTGAGGCGATCGAAGTTTCTGCACCTCCTTGTACTGCCGATCCTTGTCCTACCTACGGGCCCAACACTGTTGTCGATCGAGTTATTGAACTCCGGGGCGGGCGAGCTGCTGAACTCGGTGTCACAGTGGGCGATCGTATTGAAATCGAGTTTTTCCAGTAAAACTACGGACTGTTTCAGTTGGCGATTGTATAGGGGCTAGAAACCTGGTTTCTTGCGATATTTCTCGTTACTCAACCCAAAATTTCCTAGAAACCCGGTTTCTGAGGTCAACCTGCCTCAGCGAACTAAGTTTTGAGGTTGTAGTCTGAAACCCTTATTCTCCCGTTGGCAATCAAAAAATGTCCAAACTGTTGTTCTAGTAAAACCTGCACACAAACACAATCCCCCGGTTTCCATCCCCCAGAGATCCGCCTGCCTTCGGAATACCGGATAAAATTTAGAAACTTTACAAAAATTGATTAAATCTGTTAAAATATTAATGTAAAATTCAGTACAAACACCAACAGATTTGCTACGATGTCGATCTCAGCCAGTCTGGAGTTGAGCTTGTTTGCGGAAGCTGTAGATTTTTGGTCGCAGGTATGAGACGAGTCAGCGACTCGTTACCAATCCTGAGAGACGATACTCAGCCTCAAGAGGTAGCAGCACGAAAAGAAATTCTCTGGGACTTCTGAAGTTCGAGCTAAATCTACTAAACCTATCGGAAGTAAAATGCTACAAGCCAAGTTATTTGGCAAAGTTAACTTCTGGTAGCAGGTTGGAATTGGATCGAAATATCTAACCAATGTTTCGGAAGTAGATTTGCGGATTCTGCATTTGGGCAGATGAAGTTAAACTCTGAACCTGGTTTATTAGTTTTAGGTAGCAGAATTTATTCCGATTCGCGCTGCAAAGATTCCGAGGTATTGAGTTTAGATTCGATCGGGCTGGCAGCAGCAAAAGTGCAAAACCTTTAGCTTTTTGGAAAAGGTTGGCTTTATAGTCGCACTCAGCATTACATTTGGCAGTTTCAACTGCCAATACTGTTAAAACAGTTATCGACGGTTACAAGACAGATTTAAAACTGGCTTATTACTAATCACAAAACATCAGGTTCCCATTAGAAAATGGTGTCCTATACTTAGAGGTGAAATCAGATGGCATCCGCTACATACACTCGATTAATTCGATTTTTACAAGAAGATTTGGCAATTTCTCCCGCGTCAATTGCTGTCGCCGAACGTGGCGGTGACAAACAGCGCCAGCGCGATAAAGACCCGAATTCCTTGCCGATGGTTCTGTGGCAATACGGTTTAGTCACTCTCGAACAGTTGGATAAAATCTTTGATTGGTTATCCGAAGCATATTAAAAGGATTTTAGATTTTAGAGAAAATCCAAAATCCAAAATCCTTTAACAACTGAGATTAGGATTCAGCCAAGAATTTGGCAGCAGCGGCAACGCCGGCACCAGGAGTGTAGCCTTCATGACCCAATTCTCGCAACACGACTTCTAAAGAGGAAATTGCTGCTAGAATATCGCGATCGCACACAAAGCCCAAATGGCCGATTCGGAAGATTTTACCTTTCAAATGGTCTTGTCCGTCGGCGAGAGCAATGTCAAATCTCTTTCTCATCAAAGTCCGCACTTTTTGAGCATCTACGGATGCTGGCGGCATAACCGAAGTAATCGCAGGGCTGGCGGCATCATCAGTGGCAAACAACGGCAAACCTAAAGCTTTTACAGCAGCGCGAGTAGTTGTCATTAAGCGTTTGTGCCGCGCGAAAACATTTTCCAACCCTTCTGTTTTCATCATCTGCAGCGATGCTTGCAGGGCAAAAAACATATTGACAGGGGGAGTAAAAGGAGTGGTATTTTTGGCAGCGTCTTTGCTATATTTGCCCAAATCCAAATAATAGCGGGGCAGTTTCGCAGTTTTGTAAGCTTCCCAAGCTTTGGGACTGACGGCCACAAAACCCAAACCAGGAGGAATCATGTAAGCTTTCTGAGAACCCGAAGCAATGACATCGATGCCCCAAGCGTCCATCGGAATATTGACAGCGCCTAAGCTAGTGACAGCATCGACCATAATTAAAGCTTCACCGTGGGCTTTAACGTGGCGGTTGATGGTTTCGAGGTCGTTGAGTACGCCGGTGGAGGTTTCCGAGTGGGTGATGATAACAGCTTTGATTTGCTTCTCTGTATCTGCTTCGAGTTTTTCGCGGAAGTGTTCGGGGTCTAAAGGTTGGCCCCACTCAGCTTTAATAATTTCGGCGTTTAAACCGTAAGCTTCGGCGACTTCAGCCCAGCGTTCGCCAAATTTACCGTTGCATCCGACTAAAACTCGATCGCCCGCACTCAAGAAATTAATTATCCCAGCTTCCATCGCGCCGGTACCGGAAACGGTTAAACTCAGTACGTCACTTTTAGTTTGGTGCAGCCATTTGAGGTTTTCGGTACATTCTGCAAAAATCCCGTCAAATTCCTTGCTGCGGTGGCCCATCGGGTGTTTTGCCATCGCTAACAATGCCGCTTCCGGCACCGGCGTCGGGCCGGGAATCATCAGCATTAATTTGTTGTCCATGATATTGTCCTAACTATTCCTGTGGGAGTTATATAGAATAAATCAAATACGATACGTCGCGTCGCTACTCTAAGTTTTTTAACTTTTAACTCCCTTGTGGTTAATTTCATTTAGAGACCAGCGGTGTTCTACCGCTAAGTTCGATCGCTCGCAGCTTTGTTCTAATTGCTTTTGAATGGCAAGGGCTTTGCGCAGGGTAATAATAAGTTGGTGAACTTGTTGCTGCTGCGGCGATTGGGGACTGACAGCAAACATTGTTTTGCGTTCTAACAATTGAAGTAGCAATTCATAATGAATGTACGAAGGAAGGGGGATTGGCTCCATGAAAGCTAACATACCTCAGCGAACCGACACCCCATTGCAATTGCATGAGGCATCACAGGTGAACATTAGATGCCCGATTTTTTATTTGTTTTCTCACCGTACAAAAACCCCTGCTTTGCCGATCCAATATTCGGGGCTGGGTGCGTTGGACACGCTAAATCTTGCGATCGACAGGCTTACAGAATAGATTTAATTGCTTTCTGGCAAAATGTTTCTCTGCAATATAGCTTGGAGTGCTATTTTTTTTACAGTCAAGCGCTTGAGTCGATGCAGGCTAGAAATTCTCATTATTTACCTACTTAATCATTTTCTATCAGAATTAAGGGTGGTTTGTCAAGCGGTCTCGCCTTTCACAGGCTGGGAGGGCGATCGGCAAGGGAGGCTAAAGCCGCACCCGGATCGGGCTGCTTGACCAGAGATTCGCCGATGAGGACGGCTGCGGCGCCGGCGGTGGCAACTTGAGCGAGGTCGTCGGGAGTGTGGATGCCTGACTCGCTGACGGTGAGGATGCCTTTTGCTTGGATTTCGGTTTGGCGCGAGGCTAATAGTTGACCGGTAGTTTCTAGGCTGACGGAAAAGTCTGCTAGGTTGCGGTTGTTGATGCCGATCAGGTTGACGCCTTCTAGGGTTAATACTCGATCGAGTTCTTCGAGAGTGTGAACTTCTATTAAAGCTGTCATGCCCAAAGTCTTGACAATTTTAACAAAGTATTGTAAGTCTTTGTCAGATAAAATGGCGGCGATTAACAAAACAGCATCAGCGCCGTGAATGCGGGCGAGATAGATTTGGTAGGGATAGATAATAAACTCTTTGCAAAGTAAGGGTAAATCGACGGCGGTACGGATTTTAGCTAGATTTTCAAAGCTGCCTTGAAAGAACTTTTCATCGGTGAGTACGGAGATGCAGCTAGCGCCGTTTTGTTGGTAAGCTATGGCGATCGCCACCGGGTCGAAATCTTCGCGAATTACGCCTTTGCTGGGGGAAGCTTTTTTAACTTCCGCGATGATAGCGGGTGTGGTTTTGCCGTTTTTAAGGGCGGCAAGAAAGTCGCGAGTAGGCGGTGCGAAGGGGAGTTTTTTGTGAAGTTCGGATAACGGGGTGCGATCGCGCTTTTGGGCCACTTCAGCTTCTTTTTGCCAGACGATTTCTTCGAGGATGTGCCGGGGTTCGGCGTCGGGTACGGCGATTTGGTAGCTGAGGTAGAGTACGGAGACGGATGTGCTGGGGGGACGGCGGCGGATTTGAAGCATTGTTACTGGTTGATACTAAGGATTATTGTAGGGGCGATCGGGCTTTTTGCAATTGGCGAGTAAGGATTGAAGTCGCAGCGATCGCAGATGCAGCCATTGAAATCGCCCTTACAAAGGCAAAACCCGCGCAGGCGGGTTAAATTGCACAAGTCTGGCGTTGCGCGGACTTTAATTGTGTAGCGACAGGTTTCAACCTGTCGCACCGATTGTTATGTGAAAATTCCCAAATTGCATTTGTAGAGACACGATCGCGTCTCTACAAGATGCGATGGTTAGTGAGACTTTTTTTTCAGAACAATGACAACTTTCTGGGAGTCTTGTTTTTTAACTTCGCTTCTGCGTTGACTGCGGATCTTAGTTCGCGATGGGGGAGAATCATAGTAAATTTCTTCCTCGCCCCAAGGAAGACAAAGCTGCACGCCTACAGGTTGCCGTTCTCTGCTTTCGCTTGAAGTATTGCTGTTTTTCATAAGTTAATCCTCTGTGTTTGGGTTGTTGATTTATCCCTAAACCCATTACACAATGCCCATCCAAACAGGAACCCACAAGATGCTATCAAGATACTATCAAGATGCTATCAACCTTCAGATTGAATCCGCTATTTGACAATAAAGACTATAATTTAATGAATAAGACGGGAGAGATAGCTGATGTCCTGGGATGACTTTCTGGAAAAAGTTGCTGAAACTCACAGTGTCTTCGATGAGGACGAGAGACAGGCTTTCATGACTAAGTTCGCTGAGCGAAATTTAAAGTCAAATCTATCAAACGCAAAGTTAGCAAACGATCTGAACGTCAGCGTCGCGACGCTGGGAAGACAATTAGGATTAGTCTATGGCAAGTTTTCTCAAAGTTGCCCCAAGCTTTATTCTGATAAAAAGGGTAAATTCGAGCTACTGCGAGAGTGGCTGAAAACTGGATATGCTCAATATCAGGAAACAGGAAAGCTGCCTGGGCTACCTGCAACCTCTAACCTTGCTGCGAATAATCAGACTGAAGGTTTGGCATTTCAGCACACTCCCGACAAGTGGCAGGAGGTTTGTCGCCGGATGCTGCTAGAACAGAAGCGGCTAAGCAGCAATAAGCTAATTCCTCCTCAAATGAAGCGCGATCTGATTGATGAAAATATATATGTAGATTTGACCTTAGTGCAGCAGGAGCAAATCCAAAAGGTTGGAGGCGACTCATCACCCGAACAGGGTTCGCTGTTGTATGAGTCAACGGGGTACAGCAAAACCGAAAGATTTGAATACAACCAATTTCTCACAACAGTCCTCAGCACTAAGAAAAACGATCGAATTGCCATCATTGGTGAACCAGGAGGAGGCAAAACCACGCTTTTACAGAAAATCGCTTTCTGGCTGTTAGATAATACAGATGATTTGGTGATTTGGGTTTCTCTAGGACGTTTAGCGACGAATCTAATTGATTACATATTTAATGATTGGCTGCGAGACGCAAAGGGAACTGTCGCTGAAAACTGGCAGACAGCTTGGAGAAGTCAGTTGGAACAGGGGCAGGTGTGGTTGCTGTTAGATGGGCTAGATGAAATGGCAGCAGAGATGCAGGAAACCTTATCTGCAAGGGGTTTACTGACTCATGTGCGGATAGTAACAAGTTGTCGGCTGAATGTTTGGCAGGCTAACCCCCGCATTTTGGATGGCTTTGAATTTTATATTACTCAACCGTTCACCTACCCCCAGGTACAGCAGTTTATCGAGAAGTGGTTTAGTAAAGATAACGCATTGGGCGATCGCTTGTGGCAAGCAATTCATCAACCAGGAAAGGAACGGATTAAGGATTTAGCCAGAAATCCTTTAAGGTTGACGCTGTTGTGTGCAATTTGGCAAGGGCGAGATGGCGATTTGCCTGATACAAAAGCGAAATTATATCAAAAATTTGTCGATAAAATCTTTGACTGGAAAGCAGAGTTTTTCCGCCGGGACTCTAACAATCTAGAGAGGCTGAATGCTAAGCTGGGAGAGTTGGCTAGAGAAGCGATCGATAAAGAGCCTACTCGGTTTCGCTTGCGACATAAGTTTGTCTGTCAGCTTTTGGGCAAGCCAAAGGATAAAGATTCTCTGCTGCAATTGGCTCTGGATTTGGGTTGGCTGAATCAAGTGGGAATGCATGCAGATGAACCTGAAGAACCAGTTTATGCTTTCTGGCATCCCACGTTTCAGGAATATTTCGCCGCGTGTACAATTGATGATTGGAACTTTTTCCTGAATCACATTCCTGACAACCCCAAAGACTCTAAAGCAAATTACCGAATTTTTGAGCGCCCGTGGAAAGAGGTTATTTTATTGTGGCTGGGGCGGGAGGATGTACGAACAGAGAATAAGGAAGCGTTTATTAAGGCTTTGATTGAATTTCAAGATGGATGTCCGGATTGTATTTCTGATCGCAAAGGTTTTTATGAATACCGAGCGTATTGTTTAGCAGCTATAGGTATTGCTGAGTTTAAGGAATGTAGCTGTGCTGATGCAATCCTATCGCAATTGATTAGATGGGGATATGGTTATTTCAATTTAAAGATGCAGATGTGGGTTGGGGAAAGTTGCCCAAGTTCAGAATTAGCGAGGGCTGCATTCCAAGAGAGCGATCGCAGCCGAACCATCCCTGCTTTAATTAACCTGATGCTTAACAGTACCAATGATGCTCCTTTTTGGGATATGGCTCAAAGTTTAGGACAAATTGGCAGGGGCAATCAGCAAGCAATGGACGCACTAATATATCTTATCCTTACTAAGCTGTTTCGCATTTAAATTGTGATAATAGCATTTCCTTTGTTTTTAAGTTTCCGTCCCCATTTGATAACCAAT
>NZ_JAUBSF010000049.1:0-48679 GCF_036704615.1 Microcoleus sp. K4-B3 | reverse complement strand
ACTTTGACTAAATGGTTCGTTGAAATCTTTTGTCGAAGTGAGTGAAATTTTGGATCATTTTTTCGTTGGAACACTCTTAGTGATCTAGGAGAGAAGTCAGAAGCAATCGAACGCAATGATTTCAGCAATTAAGAAGTCCTAACCGTCACGCGCGGTGGCTATAACAGCAACAGATCCTTGATATTATGTGCGATCGAACAACCGCAATAAAATTCGTTTGTAGTGAGGACAGAGAATCCTCATAAAACTACTAGGAGTGTCAACGTGTCTACAAATCAAATAGGATCGCTATATTAAAGTATAGCAATCCATCTAGTTTAACAATTAGACTAATTTGACATCTAGCTAAAGGTAGATAAATTTTATATTTATTTAAAAAAATAACCGCGATCCCAGCACAAAAACCCAGTCATCAAACAATTAATCAGAAATTGCTAATTCCGAGATTGCATAGCGGGCGACAGCTAAACTAACTCTCGCCTGTTCTATTTCCGACAATTCTGCCCAAGGTCTTCTAGTCGCCACGACCAATTCCACCCCTTCCGAATCTACCTCTCGCATTGCATAAGCCAAAGGACGCGCCAACACCTGCAAATCTTCCTCAGCCCACTGAGGCAAAATATCTAACACGCACTCTACCATTTGGTCAGCTAAAGATTGATACTTAACAGTTGCGTTTTGAACGCTTTGAGCGATGCGGGCCAGAAAATCTTGAGGAACGAGAGCAAATTTCTCACGCAAAGACTTTTGCACAGCAGTCGCCAGCCAAACTTGTTCTAATTGCGCGAATAAAACTTGCGACTTCTGGGCAATATCGCTGTCGCTGAAGGAATCAGACAGTGCAAATTCCTGTTCTAGGGCAGCCAAATAAGATTCTGATTCAAGCTGTGCCGGATTCCAGGGATAAGCAACATCAGTCTGAACAATTGTGGCGAGAAGTTCCATCTGGGCCTGAGTTTGCGAGTCGCGAAAATATTGGGAATCAGGAGATTGGGTAGCCATGATGTAATACCTCAGGGGGAAAAGGAAAATTATAGAAGGGGGACTGTGCCAAGAGCTAGTTGCGAGCTATCAGTGGTAAGTAACTCTTTTAAATTCAGACTGGAGATTCAACGCCCAGAACTTTGCTGTGCCGCTCGCCCCTCGCCTTCATTAGCTACACCCGCATCTTAATTCGTTCCGCAATCAGTCTCACTGTACCCCGAAGTTTTGGGAACCTCAATAGTAAACTCAAAAATCTGACCTTGAGAACTGCCAAATTTTAGTTGAGTGCCACTGCGCAGCAGCAATTCTTGGTGGTGAACTCTCAGCCATCCCTCAGAGCCCAAAACTAGAGTCCCGTAGCGAGAAAAATCCCGCAGGAAGTAGCTAGGTTCTTCCCGGCTATCTCCGATACTGTTTCTGCAGAAAATCTCGGCGTGTTTTTGAGAAACCCACTGTTCTCGAATCACTACGTCGTTTTCTTCCCAGCGTCCGACTCGAACCATACCCGCGCGAATCGGCCAAACCTGATTGGTCGATTCGGTGGATTTGGCATTTGGTCGATCGCGCCCCCGCAAGTAAGCACAAGACGGCAAGCGTCCCAGCCAAGTAGAAGAATTTAAAGGCAATTCAGTTTTCAGGTCATCTACCGGCTCAGTTAGTTGACCGTCAAACTCAGGGTGCATATACAGCACCGGCAGCGTCCAAGCCGGTTGATTGAACTTGTAAAGCGTTAGTAGCTGCTGTCTGGCGACGGCGACGGCCCGATCGACCGACATCCGCCCGGCCAAAGCTTGGGCAAAAGTTTGGATAAAACTCAGGGCCTCGCGATCGGCGATCGAGTCCCGCATCCCCAACACCGCAGGCACCCCGTGATGGATCAGTACCTCAGCCAAACTGCTGCGGGCGATCGCCTGTTGCTGGCCGTTAGTTGAGTGCAACCTCTCCACCGCCGGCTGAGCACCCCAGCAGGCATTAAACACCGCCAGCGTCACGCGGCACCGAACTAAAACCTGAGCCAGTTCAGTGCCATTAATCGCGGTTTCCGGCCCCAAAAACAGCAAGCCGCCGTCGGGACCCGGTATCCCGTGACCGGCGTAGAACAGAATGTTGTAAGTTTGCGTTTCCAGCCGAGAAATTAGTTCCGCCGCAGTAGGTTCGATCAAAGTATCGACGCGAGTCGGAACGCTGATGTCAAAATATTTGCCGCTGTCGTCGATTTGAAAAGCGCTTTCCAGAACGCCAGCTAGGGCGAGTGCTTCTGCTTCCAACTGCAAATGACCGTTATTGCTCCTGGAAAAAAGAGAATTAGCACCGCGACCGGGTTCTGCTTGTCCCAAAACTAGCAAAATGTTGAGCGACTCTGCAGGATGCAGGGGCGGCAAAGGTTCAACATTGCTGGTAGTACGGCTGAAAAGCAGTTGCTGCGACAGAGAAATGGCCGGTTGACCGGCTTGAGGCTGCATAATTTCCCAAGGCAAAGCAATTAAATACGGTTCGCGCAAGTCTATGCGGACTCGCAGGGGTAGATTTTGCCCGATCGCGATACCTTTACTTTCCTGGAGACTACCTTGAATCGGCCCTTCAAACAGCCACTGCCAAAGATTAATCCCCAAATGCTGCATCAGGCGACTGCTGTAGCTGGCTGGTGGTGGCGGCGGATTCTGCTCCCCCCTGTCGCCCCACCCCACTTGACCGAGGTGGATCGGCACAGAGGGCGCCGGTGGAGGTAGCTGTAGCGAGTGAGGGGTTCGTTGTTCAGTTTGTGCCAGTATATTCTGGCTGTTTTCCGGCGAGACGAAACTGCCATCTGGATTTAGGGGCAATTCGTGAATTGTCCCGGAAGGCGAAAACATTTCCTGCCAAGCTTTCCATGATTGGGATAGGGTATCGGGCCACATACAGTCGTGGTGAACGTACCCGCTGGGATAAGGAGCTTGTAGAACCCAAGTGGCAAAATGGTTTGCCCCAGCGGTTCTCAGGCGAGCGATCGCTATACTGAGGCAAGGACTTTCAGGGCGCGCCATTCACAACTATCGACTCTGGATATAGGGTTGGATTGAGTTTATCTATTCGTAGTTTATCGGGTTTGGGGTGCGATCGAGTGCGCGAGATTGCTTTGGGAGTTATTACTTTTACTTAGTGCCCAAAAATTTATCTAAATTCGGTAAATCTACCCAAGTTCCCGTAGCATTCGACTCCTGGGTCAAATCCATCAACAACTGCGAGTAAACCCCTTCTCTGAGCGAGGGTATCAACGATTGACCCGCATCTATTGCTTCTACCCACCTATCTACTACTCGAATAAACGGTGCAATTCTCCCGTCTGGATAAACTTGAGGAAACTCCAATCTTTGAGGAATTTTGATTTCAGCTAAAGGTTCTCCACCTTGGGAACCCCACAAGCGAAATCCGTGTACGTAATCTTGCTGGTTGTCGCTTCCCAACACCAACGTACCCTTACTCCCGTATATTTCCACCCAGTGTCCCCGCCCTTGATAAGTAACAGAACTCAAACAAACCTGACAAGGCGTTCCCCCGGCTAATTCCAACATCAACGTGCAAGAATCATCTGCATCAACTAATTTAAAATTTCCCGAATCATTGGGGTCTGGCCGCGCCGAAATTCCTGTAATCAATTGCCCAGAAAGCCTCTGCGGGGGGCCGAACAGCCAGCTAATATAATCAAAAACGTGAGAACCTGTCGCGCCCAAAACTCCGCCGCCTCGCTCTTTTTGCGCGTACCAATTCCAAGGGCGAGTAGCATCAGCACGGCTCGAAACCAGCCAATCAATCTTAATTAAGCGCTTTTCTCCCACATATCCTGCTGCCAATAATTCTGCTAGCATTTGCCATGCGGGGATGAAGCGAAACTCAAAGTCCATTGTGGCAATTGCTCTCGCACCACCCTTTTTTAAATCGGTTTGAGATTCGTTGTTTGCCAATCGATAAAGTTCCCTGGCTTCATTGGCTGTCAGGGCTGTGGGTTTTTCTAATAATAAATGCTTGCCTGCTTCTAAGACGGTTTTTGCCATTTCATAATGCAAAAATGGCGGCGTGGAAATGCTGGCACCCGCTACTTCTGGGATGGCTACTATATCGGCGATCGAGTCGCAAGCGTAGGGGATATTGTGGGTAGAGGCGATCGCCTTTGCTTTGTCTAAGTTCCGGTGGTAAACAGCCACAACCTCTGTCCGGTGATGTGCCTGGAATCCGGGAAGGTGCACTTTTTGACCGAAACCTGTACCGACTACTGCAACGCCAATTTTTGACATAATTTAATAATTGGGAATTGGGAATTGGGAATTAGGAATTGGGAATTGGGCATCGGGCATTGGACATTGGGCATTGGGCATTTGTAGCAAATAACAAATGGCGTTGCTGAATCAAGGTATGAATGCCCCAGGAATGGGAATATCGTGAAATTTTAAGTAATGTATTAATAACTTAATAGAATGCTCGAGCATTTTCTCACATTTAGAATAACAAAGAGTCTTGCGATGTAGTCTGGCTATCCGGATGTCTTAGTCTTGTATTTTCCCCTTCTAAGGAGTGTCATATAAGTCTTACTGATAATCTGACACCCATCAGGAATAAACATGGGATATACAGACCATCCATCAGTTACATAAAAGTAGCATTTCCATGCACTTACTTTGTCCCATAATGGTTCAAATGTCTTAGCACTACGATCCCCTAATACCCATCCTAAAATTCCTGGTTGAAAGTGGTCAACCGCCGTCGGCAACCAGATTTTGTCTGTTTTTTTTTACATAAGTTTGTAATTCATCGAGCTCACCAACTTCTGGAATGACTTCAGGGTCATAAACATCTGGTAACAGTTTTCCGACTTGTTTTACCCAATTTATTACCGTGGTATGATGAACTCCCTTAACTCGTTCTATCGCCCGTAAACCCATACCATTGACGTACATTTTTAGGCAATCACGTTTGATGCTCTCGCTATAACCAAGGGTGGGGTTCATACTGATTAATGAATTGACGACCACATTGGACACAAATGTGATTCTGTTTTCCTTTCTTCTTGCCATTTTTACGGATATGGGTTGATTTACATTCTGGGCATTGCATAAATTATTCCTCCTATTCATACTCTAACTCAGCAACGCCTAACAAATAACTAATGACTTCTACATCGGCCTGACGGTCGATAATTAATCCGTGTATTTGTGTCCTAATCTGTGTCGTGCTTTCCTCCTTCCCTCATCCTTCTTCTTTCTTCCTTCTTCCTTCTTCCTTCTCCACCCATTCTATTACTTGTTTGCCCAAACAAACGCCGTCAAACAAGTCAATTTCTCTGATCCCTGTAGGGCTGGTGACATTAACTTCTGTGAGATAACCGCCAATAATATCAATGCCAACAAAGTAGAGTCCGTCCCGTTGCAGCACTGGTTCTAACTGAGCGCAAATTTGCAGTTCGCGATCGGTAATTTCGGTTTTTGCGACTCGGCCACCGACGGCCATGTTGCCGCGAAATTCATTGCCCGTGGGAATACGGTTGATAGCACCGATGGGCTTGCCGTTTAACAAGATAATCCGTTTATCTCCGTCTTTGGCTTCCGGCAGATAAGTCTGAACCATCACTGGAATTTGCCCTTGTTGAGTGCTAATTTCGACCAGGGAGTTGAGATTGCGATCGCCCGCTTCCAAAAACAAAATCCCCTCGCCAGCTTTGCCGCCCAAGGGTTTAAGAACTGCCGCTCCTTTTTTCTCAACAAATTGCCGAATTACCTGCTTGTTTTGAGAAACAATTGTCTCGGGGATCGCTCCCTCAAATTGCAAAGCATACATTTTTTCATTCGCCGCCCGCAATCCTTTGGGACTGTTAACTACCAAAGTTTTAGCAGGATTAATGCCGTCTAGAAGGTAAGTAGCGTAGAGGTAAGGAATGTTGACTGGGGGGTCTGTCCGCATAAATACTGCGTCCATTGCTTCGAGAGGCTGCAAAGTAGGCTGTTCCACGTTGTACCAAGCTTCAGCAGCCTCCCAGCGTCCATCTACCAGTTTTACTGGGGTGAGCGCTACCCGACTGAGCATTGCCCAAGTTTTCCCGCCGATGACGCTTAATTCGTTGGCTTGAGTCGCCCAGACTTCGTGACCCAACTCTTGAGCTGCCTCCATCAGCGCTACGCTGGTATCGTGTCCTGGAATTAGTCGCGCGAGGGGATCGATGATGAATGCAAATTTCATTGTCAGTTAAAATTAAGAAGTGGTCGCCGGAAAATTTGGGCTAACTGAAAATTCCACAGGGCATGCCTCATTTTGCTGCTAGCAGCGGATCGAGCAGGCCTTGAGTATCGAGTTGGTGGATCTCGTCGCAGCCACCTATGTGTTGGTCGTTAATGAATATCTGGGGGAGGGTGCGACCTCCGTTGGCTCGATCGGTCATTTGATCTCGTGCTGCTTCATCTCCGTCGATCGCGTACTCTGTAAAATCCACCCCTTTTCGCTTCAGCAGTGCTTTGGCACGAATGCAAAACGGGCAGGTTCTCCAAGTGTAAATTTCTATTTTAGGGGTCATCGGACGCTCAAATAATAACTATATTTTTTAATTGTAATCTTAACCAATCTTATTTAATTTTTATATAATAGTTGCAGCAAGCTGTAAAGTTATTATTTATACAATTTTCTTTAATTTTACCCTAAAAATAAAAAAAACACCCGCGCTTGAAAAAACGGAGAGAGTTTGAAAACAAGCAGCAGGTTGGGCCTGCCTACCGTTGCTGACCAACCTGCTTGTTTCGTCTTCTGCCGGAACAGATGATTCCTGCGCCTGTCACCATGAGTCCTACCACCGTACCCGGTTCAGGGATAGTAGCTCTTGACCCCTCGGAGGTGGAGGTGGTGTATATGTTTCCCAAGTCCCCCGCAGCGGGCGCCGTTAGTGGTGGTTCGGTTGCGGGTACTTCCTGTACCGGGTCTGCGGGTGGTGATTCAACTACCTGTTCTTGCTGTACCGGGTCTGGTATGACTGCTGGTGATGATTCAACTACCTGCTCTTGCTGTACCGGGTCTGGTATGACTGCTGGTGATGATTCAACTACCTGCTCTTGCTGTACCGGGTTTCGCAGGGATGCTGCTGATGATGAGGTTGTTGCTGATTGCTCGCTGCTTGCCTGGGCTTTGGCGCACTCACTTGAAAAGTTTCCGGGCCCGCACACATCGACTGCTGAAGCCGGAGGGGCAGCAGCTAGATAGTAAAACGCTGTTGCCATTGTGGCAGAGAGTCCAATTGCTAGTTTTGCCAGTGGCGTAAACATAACTATTTAGTTAAACAGTGGTAAAATCTGAAAATAGAAATAGTCCTAGAGATTAGCGCTGCACGACGGGCAAGGATTTTACACTTCTTACAATAAATGGATGTTTTCTTTCGCGGGCGCCTGTAAAAGATAGTATAGCGCTTGAGGTGACCGCCCAAACACTTTAATAATATTATTCTCTTTCACCTTGACGTCGCGTACCGTGGTTTGCACTAGGTAGTGGTTTGCACAGAGTGAAGCAACATCTTTTGGCAACCTCTCAACCAACAGCCGTTACAGCCATTAACAAAGAATGTTTTTACCTTGACCGCCGCCTCCTGAAATTAATTATTTAACCGAGCGCAAACGAGAGCTGCTGTATTGTACTTTGCAATGCACAATCTGACTACTCTTTTATAATCTCATGGTTCGACGATATCTGTCCTCAGTATATGTACGTGTATTCCTGACTGTCAACCAGTTAAAAGGAATATTTAAGTATTTACCGAGGGTAGAGGGCGTATTGAATGAGCTGAGCTAGTCGATCGCGGAGACTTTCCATCCCGAGACCTTTGGCCGCGGAAATAAATACGGCTTGAGGAAACTCTTCTCGGGCGAGGGCGAGAGTCTCTCCATCTACGGCATCAATTTTGTTAAAAACTACAAGGGCTGGCCCGGGAGTTACGGGCATATCTGTCAAAATATTCATCACCGATCGAATTTGGCTCTGCCACGCGGGATGGGAGAGATCGACGAGGTGCAGCAAAGCATCGGCATCAGTGACTTCTTCGAGGGTAGCCCGAAAAGCGTCGATCAAGGCGGGGGGCAGTTCGCGAATAAAGCCCACTGTATCTGTGAGGACGATCGACAGCGGTTCCCCAGTGACAGTGCCAGGAATGGTCAACCGTCGCGTTGTGGGGTCGAGGGTGGCAAATAACTGGTCGGCGGCATAAACCTCGGAATTGGTGAGCAGGTTGAGCAGAGTCGATTTACCGGCGTTGGTGTAGCCGACGATCGCCACTGAGGGTACGTCGTGATGATGGCGGTTCTGCCGCAGCCGGAAGCGGTGGGCCAGCAGTTGATTTACTTCTTGCTGCAATCGAGAAATTCGTTTGGCGATCGTCCGCCGTTCGGTTTCAAGTTTGGTTTCCCCGGGGCCTCTGGTACCGATGCCGCCACCCTGTCTCGACATTGCCTGACCGCGACCTCTGAGCCGGGGCAGGGCGTACTCTAGCTGAGCGAGTTCGACTTGCAATTTACCCTCGCTCGATCGAGCTCTTTGGGCAAAGATGTCGAGAATTACCTCTGTGCGATCGACTACGCGAATACCTATCTGAGTTTCCAAGTTCCGTATTTGTGCGGGGGCCAGGTCGCGATCGAATACCACGAGGTTAGCGCTAATCGTCTGAGCGGTGAGGGAAATTTCCTGAACTTTGCCTTCGCCGACGACTGTTTGCGGATGGGGGCGCGATCGTTTTTGGCGCACTGTTTGCAGCACCTGACCCCCGGCGCTTTCAACCAGCCGCGTGATTTCTGCGAGCCCGTCCTCAAAATCCAACTGAGTCATGTGCTGAGTCATTACACCTACTAACAGCACTTTGTCTTGGTCTGCATCGACCTGCTTAGCGACAAACTCTGCTTCAAACTCTGCTTCGAGTCCTTCCACCAAATCCAGAAAGTCTTGGTCGGCGAGTTCGTCCAAATTCAGCGGTTCTGATATTTTCCAGGGAAAGTGTTGAGTTTTGATTGGTGACTTTTGAATTGAAGGCTCTTCTATTTCATCAGTTGAATCTGGTTCTAACTGAGCGCTCAAAACAGAGAACTCAAAATTTGGCTGGTCTCCCTGGGGTATCAAGTGAGCGAGATAAGTTTCTTGGATGTAACCAGTCGCACCGCCGCCGCGGCGCTGAAATCCTCCGCCGGTCAGTGTCAGCCAAACGAGGGCATCCAGGCGCTGAATTGCCATTGCTGTGAGGGCTGCTTCGCTTGGGGTTTCTGGCTTCAGGTGGGTGGCGATGCAGCGAATGCCGCTGAGGCGACCTCCCCCGTAGCGGGGCAGTTCTAAGGGCGCAATCTGCGTTTGGCGGGGTGTACCCACGCCGACGCGAATTACTTGTCCGCGGCGGTTGATGTAGGTGCAGATTGGTTTGTCTATTTCCGTGCTGATGGCGGCGACGCGCTGGGCGAATTCTGCTGTGGTGATGCGGTCGCCCGGTAGTCGCTGGTGGTACAGCTTTTCGAGTTGCTTGAGCTGGCTGGACTTTAAACCTTGAAGATTGCCGTAGATGGTTTCGATAACTGTTTCTCCCGATCGATCTGTTTATCTCCTATTTTAGTTAACTCAAGGGCGATCGTGTTCGGGTTTTAAGTTGAAATTTACTAAATTTTCTTGCCTCTAGCAGAGCGCGGATTCAGTATTGTCGAGTCAAAAGCGCCGTTGTTTGTCGCTGCAGGGCGATCGGGCATTTCACTGCAGCCCTCTAAACTTGCGGTTGTATTCAGTATCTACAGATACAGGATCTCGCTGAAAAATTTCTCGTAACAAAAGTTAACACTTTTTTTCTTGTTTCAAAATCCTCCTTTAGACTTGTGTTTAGCTTGAGCCTACAGGCAGATATCCAAGCAGAAATTAGGTCGCTACCATGAGAAGCGAAACATTGTTAAGGAATGTAAAAACATGGAAACTCGTCCTACTAACTTGCCTCCTACGGCTAATGCCTACAACGGCAAAGATCGGAATGCCTTTCTGTTTGGCTTCAACCCGCAAGCAGAACTTTGGAACGGTCGCTTAGCGATGATCGGTTTCTTAGCTTATTTGCTTTGGGACGCCGCTGGATATAGCGTTCTGCGCGACATTCTTCACTTTCTGCCTACCTACATTGCTCACTAATGAGTAGCTGTATTTCCTGTCTGGCAGCGTGAGTAAATGCCGCCCTTGCCAGACAGGCTCAAAGTTACAAATGGCAGCGACTATGGTTGTGTCCCTTTGTATCTTTCGTTACTTTTGAATGGCATTAAAAGATTTTTTGCTGTGATTCGACAATTGCGGGTGGGGGCGATCCGCTGGAGCGGTGAATATTGAGAGTAAAACAGATATTTATTGCGTAAAGTCGATCGCCCCTGCTGTATTTTTGGCAAGAAATTTCATCGAGCATCTCTGTATAGTCTACGAAAAATAGGAGCATCAACGATGATTAACTCAAATTTACTGGCAGTAATAGAATCCACTCTGACTGACACAGCATCAGGAAATTGGCAAAAACCGATAGTGATGTTTGTTTGCAATGTCTTAGCATTGCTAGTTCTCAGCCGCGTAATTTGGCATCCCCGCGTGGGGCCGAAAATGCCTTTGCCCTTCCCGTCTCTGTTCAACAATGTTAGCGTACCCGCATTTCTGGCATCAATGAGCGCAGGTCATTTGCTGGGAGTATTCACGATTTTGACCCTCGGCATCGACAAGTATATTTAGGAGCAATTGCGCGGCTGTTGTGGCGATTGGTTGCAGCTATACGGCCGTTTCAAAGGTGCAAAAAGTTTGGGTAGGGGTAAGTGAAAAGCACTCACCCCTAATTTGAAATTAAGAGCGGGACTTACGCAGAAACTGGTTTTTTTACGATGCACCCTACAACTTAGGCAAAATACGAAAGTTCGATCGACTTGTCAAATGCCTCACTTAAATAAAGCCTTTAAAAATCGAAATATTATGAATGCTGACCTTCATCAGCCAGGGTACAAGCCCCCGGATTCATCCGTGCAGAAAGAAAAAACATAGTATCCGATAACCAGCCCCCGGATGAATCCGTGAGGTCGCTTTATCCAATTCTTCAATCGATTATAGCATCCGATAACCAGCCCCCGGATGAATCCGTGAGGTCGCTTTATCCAATTCTTCAATTCTTCAATTCTTCAATTCTTCAATCGATTGACGAACCCTACAGCTACTCCTTACTTTAGGTAGAGGCAGGGGGGTTTGCAGTTGAGATAGATTCTTAAAAAATGAAAAAAATTCTGCCGAGTTGATTAGGGACTGTCGATCGTATATTTTTCGCTATTATATTGACGAGGTTTAAAACAATGGAATCTACATCAATCACAAATTCCGACAAACAAAACCAAACTAACAGCGGCGATACCGAACGCTGGGCATCTTTAATTGGCGGCGGGGCGCTGGTGCTTTTTGGTTTGTCACAGCGTTCTTTGCGAGGTGCTTTGCTGGCGGTTGCGGGCGGCGGTTTAGCAGCGCGCGGGCTGGGGGTTGTGGAGGGTTTGCAGTCGGCTGCCGATCCGAATCAAAGCATTAAAGTTGAAAAGACAGTGACGATCGACAAACCGGCTGATGAATTGTACCGTTTCTGGCGCGATTTTGAAAATTTGCCTCGGTTTATGAAGCATCTCAAACACGTTGCGGTGATTGATGAAAAACGTTCTCACTGGATTGCCAGCGCGCCGATCGGCAACAGTGTAGAATGGGATGCAGAGATTGTCCGCGAAGCAGAAAATCGCTTAATTGCTTGGGCGTCTGTGGAAGGGGCTGATATTGACAATTCGGGTTTTGTACGCTTTCAACCGGCACCCGCAGGACGCGGTACTGAGGTAAAAGTTGTCATCGAATACAACCCTCCGGGCGGTGCAATTGGTGCTGGCGCTGCTAAACTATTTGGCGAAGCTCCCGAACAGCAAATTGCCGACGATTTGCGCCGCTTTAAGCAGTTGATGGAAGCTGGGGAAATAGCGACTGCGGAGGGTCAACCTTCGGGCCGCAAGTAATAAGTTAGATGGTGTCCCCCGATCTAACTCACATCTTGCACCTTTCTCAGAACAGGCAAGATGCCTGTTCCACAAAGAGTCAATTTCTTGTGGGGTGGGCATCCTGCCCGCCCCTCAAAAGCTTATTGAAAATGGTGCAAGATGTCATATCTAACTAACATCTTGCACCATTCTCAGAACAGGCAAGATGCCTGTTCCACAAAGAGTCAATTTCTTGTGGGGTGGGCATCCTGCCCGCCCCTAAAAAGCTTATAAAAAATGGTGCAAGATGTCCGATCTAAGCATCTTTGTTTTTTACCTGATTAGCTGATGTCATCTCAAGTGGTTTTCGGAAATGCGGGCGCTGAAGGTGCAAGTCGGGGCGGTTGGTTTGCGGGTCATTTTATGACGCCTGAAGACGACGCCCGATCGACTTCTGTTTTAGAGGTAAAATGGGGCACTCACCCCGCCGGAGATTCGAGGACTCAGTGGGCGGTCAATGCGGCAGCCACGACGCTTTCTATCCTGGTAAAAGGGCGGTTTCGCCTGCAATTTCCAGAGCAAGAAATTTTGCTGTCTCGCGAAGGAGATTATGCTCTCTGGCTGCCGGGAGTGCCTCATTATTGGTCTGCCGAGGAGGATTCGGTAATCGTGACTGTGCGGTGGCCTTCCCTACCGGGAGATAGTTCTGGAATTAAGAATTAACTGTAATTTCGGGAACCAAAACGCGGCCGCTATAACCCGCGCGCTGGTAGCGATCGATCGCCTCGGATGCGATCGCACCCGCTTTCCCACTCTCCACCAAGGCTACGCAAGCACCGCCAAAACCTCCGCCCGTCAGCCTTGCGCCGAAGACTCCGGGGATTGACTGCAAGATGGCCGCCAGCGTGTCTACTGCCGGCACCGAAACTTCGTAGTCGTCGCGCTGGCTGGCGTGGGAAGCATTCATTAACTCGCCAAAACGTTTTGCTGGCAAAGATTTTACCGCTGCGAGCACGCGGTTGTTTTCGGTAACGACGTGGCGCGCTCGCCTCCTGAGGGGTTCCGGCAATACTTCCACTGCTTGGGGATCGGCGATATCCCTGAGAGCTTTAACTCCCAATATGCGCGCGGATTCCTCGCACTCGGCGCGTCGCTGGTTGTAGCCGCTTCCTGCTGCTAGTTGGTGGCTTTCGCCACTGTCAATTATTAAAATTTCTGTGTTTGTGGGAAAAGGTATCGGACGGCATTCGAGGCTGCGGGTGTCGATCAATAGCATGGTGTTGGTGTCTGCTAAACTCGACGCCATTTGATCCATAATGCCGCAGTTCAAGCCGGCATACCGGATTTCGACTTGCTGTCCGATTTGGGCTAGGCGCACGTCGTCTAGGGGGAGGTTCAGCAGCGCGCGCACTCCTCTGAGGGTTGCTATTTCTAAAGCGGCGCTGCTGGACAAACCGGCTCCGATCGGCACAGTCGAGGTAATGTAGAGATTTATGGGCGGTATTTTGTATCCTTCTTTTTCTACAAGTCTCAGGCAGCCACAGATATAACTGACGAATTTTTGCGGTATGGTATCGTCGTCTGAAAAATTTATGAGTTCGTCATATTCTGCTGAATAAACATGGTGTCGATCGTCACTGCTGAAGCCGATTTGTACTGTGGTGCGCTGGGGAATCGCAGTTGGAAGTACAAATCCATCGTTGTAGTCTGTGTGTTCGCCCAGCAGGTTTACTCGGCCGGGGGCGCTGGCTGTGGTTTTGGGTAATGTACCAAATACTCGTTGGAATTTCATTTTTGGGGAAGTGGTAATTGGTTATTTGTTATTTGTTATTGGTTATTTGTTATTGGTTATTTGGAAAAACAGCTATTAGTGTCTGCGTGACTTACGTGTTGTGCTGTTGGTAATTGGGAAGAAATAAATTTATTTTTTATCGTTTGTTCTTATTATAGTGCCCAATTTTTTTGGTTAATTCAACCCCTGTTAACAAAAATAAACATCACCGTAGGTTGGGAAAAGATATTGAGCTGTGATAGAATGACAGGCTAAGATTTCTCCAAAAATTCAAAAAATGCGATCGACCCGACCCCGAAAACAGTTTGCTCAACATTGGCTCAAAAGCGAGAAAGCCTTAGATAAGATTGTGAAAGCGGCTTCTTTGGATCGCGATCGCGTCCTGGAAATTGGGCCGGGTACGGGGATTTTGACTCGACGCTTGCTGCCTGCGGCTGAGTCTGTTGTTGCTGTGGAGATCGATCGAGATTTGTGTCTCAAGCTAGCCAAACAACTCGGCAAAACCGACAATTTTTTACTGCTACAAGGCGACATCCTGGAAATGGACTTAGAGGCTGAATTAACGGCTTTTCCCAAATTCCAAAATCCCAATAAAGTTGTTGCCAATATTCCTTATAATATCACCGGCCCGATCCTGCAAAAACTGCTGGGAACGATATCTGTTCCTGCTGCTAAACCCTTCGATTCGATCGTGCTGTTAGTGCAGAAAGAAGTGGCCCAAAGGCTTTACGCTAAACCGGGTTCGACAGCTTTTGGCGCGCTGTCAGTGCGGGTGCAGTATTTAGCAGAATGCGAGTTAATTTGCGATGTGCCGTCTAAAGACTTTTTTCCGCCTCCAAAAGTCGATTCTGCCGTGGTGCGGCTGCTTCCCAGACAGATAGAAACTGCGGCGGTTAATCCGCGCTATTTGGAGAATTTAGTTAAGTTGGGATTTGGTAGCAAGCGCAAGATGCTGCGAAATAATTTGAAAGGGGCTGTGGATTTAGATAAACTCGTTCACTTGTTAGAAGAGTTACAGATAAATCCTCAATCTCGCGCTGAAGATTTAAGCGTGGCGCAATGGGTAAATTTGAGTAATAATATGATGTGCGAGGTTTGAAGTTCAGGATTTTGTTAGATACCCGAATTCTTAAAGTGGTGCGGGATTCTGGGTATTCTGTTTTTTGAGATAGGCTTACTTATTTCAGCCTCATGGGAATTTTAATAATAAATTCCGCACCTTTCCCCGGTGCAGAAATACACTGCAATTCGCCTTTATGTCTTGCTGTGATAATTTGATAGCCGATCGATAAACCCAATCCTATGCCTTTGCCTACTGGTTTAGTGGTAAAAAATGGATTAAATAACTGGTTCCTCACGGATTCTGTTATTTCTGACCCGTTGTTGCTAATTCGGATTTCTACCACTTCACTGTCTAAAATTTGAGTAGAAATTTTAATCTGGCGGGGATTAGCTTCATTGGCTGCAATCGACTGGCTGTGGCTGTCCTCTTCTAAAGCATCAATAGCATTAGCCAGGATATTCATAAACACTTGATTTAGCTGTCCGGGATAGCACTCTATTTGGGGTAAATTGCCATATTCTTTGATAACTTGAATGCTCACCAAACCCGGATTAGCATTCAATCTGCTTTGCAAAATCATCAGTGTGCTGTCAATTCCTTCGTGAATGTCGGCTAATTTCATTTCTGCTTCATCATGGCGAGAAAAAATTCGCAGCGACTTGACAATACCGAGAATGCGCTCGGCACCTTTTTTTATAGAAATTAATATTTTGCGCAGGTCAGATTTGATAAAATCTAAATCTACAGACTTGAGTTTTTCTTTAACTACGGGTAGGGGATTGGGATACTGCTCTTGATAGATATTGACCACTTCTAGCAAACTATCGGCATACTCGCGAGCGGGAGTAACATTGCCGTAAATAAAGTTAATCGGATTGTTGATTTCATGAGCAACCCCAGCAACCAATTGCCCTAAAGATGACATTTTTTCGCTCTGAATGAGGTTGGATTGAGCCTGCTTCAATTCAGACAATGCTTGTTCGATCTGTTGAGTTTGACATTTTAACTCTGCGGTGCGTTCCTCAACTCTAATTTCTAATTCTTCTTTAGCTTTTTGTAGTGCAGCTTCTGCTAATTGGCGCTCGACAATTTCAGATGCTAGGAGTCGGTTGGCTAATTCTAAATTTTGAGTTTGAGACTTTAACTCTCCGGTGCGTTCCTCAACTCTAATTTCTAATTCTTCTTTAGCTTTTTGTAGTGCACATTCTGCTAATTGGCGCTCCACAATTTCCGCTTCTAAGAGTAAATTTGCGGATTCTAACTGGGCGGGACTGGGAAGTGCTAGGGCTTGAGGCATTAAGTCTACCAAAAGTATGGCTGTAGCAAATGAAATTATGGCAGTAATTGCTTTCATTGTTCCTGAAACCCAATAGGTAGGATACCAAAGCGTCCAAACTTCAAATATGTGAGTGATCCCGCAGGCGACGATAAAGCCTCCAAACATCGCAAAGATCCAATCAAAGGGTAAATCTTCGCGTTTGGAAATAAAATAAACCAATGTAATCGGAATGGAAAAATACGCCAGTGCAATGATCGAATCTGAGGTAAGATGAAGCCAGACTAACGGGGTCTGCCAGAGATAGCAGTGACCGTGAGGAATAAATGGCCCGGAACTAAAAAAAGTTTTCCACATTTCCTGCATAATATTTCCTTTGAGTTGTGAGAAAATGGACTCGGACTGGTGTCAATTAATTTCAACCAGGGGTTTCTTTCACCTGCGGCTTAATCACCTATGCGTTCATATTCTCTGTTAGCTTCAGCAAAAATCAATCTGTATCTGGAAATCATAGGCGATCGCCCCGACGGATATCACGAATTGGCGATGGTACTTCAAAGCATAGATTTAGCCGATCGAATTGACTTGCGCGCGATCGGTACGGACACGATTCGCGTGCGCTGCGATCACCCGCAAGTCCCTCCTGATAAGAATAACCTGGCCTACCGGGCGGCGGATTTGTTGGCGAAGCAATTCCCCGATGCTTTGGCCAAATACGGCGGAGTCGAGATTGCCATTCACAAGCAGATTCCAGTGGCGGCGGGGCTCGCCGGCGGTTCGGCAAATGCTGCTGCGGTTTTAGTCGGGATGGATTTGCTGTGGCAATTGGGACTTACTCAGTCGGAGTTGCAAGAATTGGGGGGAACTTTGGGTTCGGATGTGCCTTTTTGCATTACTGGAGGTACGGCTTTGGCAACCGGTCGCGGGGATAAACTGTCGCCATTGCCTGATTTGGGGGGCTTTTCTGTGGTGTTGGCGAAGTACCGCAATCTCAGTATTTCTACGGCATGGGCGTATCAAACTTATCGCCAGCAGTTCAGTAGTTCCTATTGTGCAGCGGAAGATTTGGAGTGCCGCCGGGAACGGCTGCATTCGGGCCCGATGGTGGGGGCGATCGCCAAAAAAGATCGATCGAAAATTGGTCAATTGCTGCACAACGATTTAGAAAAAGTTGCTTTGCCTGTGTACCCGCAGGTGTTGCAGTTGCGGGAGGCTTTTGAGTCGGCGGGGGTTTTGGGCACGATGATGTCGGGTTCCGGGCCGACGGTGTTTGCGCTGGCGGAGTCTCCTGAGCAGGCTCAGCAGGTTTTGGAACGGGTTAAAAGTGCGATCGCTTCTCCCGATTTGGATTTTTGGGTAGCACAGTTTAGCAATACTGGAATTCAGATTTTTTCGGAGGGAAACGAGACGAAACCGCCGATTTCGAGGGTGTAACTCGAAGAGGGTGCGATCGCGATCTGAGTTAAATGCGTCTAACAGGCGATTGTCAAGATGAATCTAACTTTGCGCAGAGTCTATTGAGAGCGAAGAACTGATAAAATGTCATCCAACAGAGCTTTTAGTTTTGGTTAATTAACCAGAAATCTAAAATCTAAAATCTAAAATCTAAAATCGCAATGGCTGATTTAACTAATCCTAATTCTAGTTCTCAACCTCCAAGTTCTGCTGAGGATGCTTTGCCACCCAAGTCGCCAACAGTATTGCGGTGCCTGACTGGTTCGCTGATGGCGGGCAGCTTTGCGGTACCTTTGTACGCGCTAACTATGTCGATAGCTCAAAGTTTTGCAAGTAAGCCAGTTCATTCGGACAATATTACTGCGATTAAAATTTCGGTAGCCGTGCGAACTTTGGTAGTAGGAATGGCTGCTTTGGGGACGGGTGTTTTTGCTATGGCGGCTGTGGGTTTGATGCTGCTGGCCGTGCAAATTTTGATTCAAAATTTGGTGAAAAAACCCACAGGTTGAAGTCTATAGGTTGAAACAATCGGGCTACACAAACTCTCGTCCGCAAGGTAAAGAGTGAATAGTAAGATCGAAGCAATGGAATTATTTACGATCGGACACTCCAATCTGAGTATTGAAGCGTTTGTTTTGCTGCTGCAACAACACGGAATTACGGCGGTTGCGGACGTGCGATCGCATCCGTTCAGCCGTTATTTATCTCATTTTAATAAATCGGAAATTAAAGCTTATCTCTCAAGTGTCGGCATTCAATATGTTTTTTTAGGCAAAGAGTTGGGCGCGAGGCCGGAGGATTTAAGCTGTTACGATTCTAGCGGTAAAGCGTTATACGATCGCATAGCAGCAACTCCTCTATTTTCCCAAGGAATTCAGCGCTTGCTCAAAAACGCAGCCACTTATAAAATAAGTTTAATGTGTGCGGAAAAAGACCCGATTACTTGTCATCGAACTATTTTAGTTTGTCACAAAGTCAGAGAATTTAATTTACAAATTAATCACATTCTGTCCGATGGCAATTTAGAAGCGCACCAGCATTTAGAAGAAAGACTTTTGAGCAAGTTTAACAAAGGAAAAAAAAATAATGAGCCAATTCAGCTAAGCTTGTTTGAATTAGAGCCTCAAGTTAAACAGGAAATAGTTGATTTAGAAACAGCTTATTATCGTCACGGATTGGAAATCGCTTATGTCACAAAAGAAAGCAATTAATTTATTTACAATTGGTTTTACTCAAAAAAGCGCCGAGCAATTTTTTGATACTTTGATGAAAGCGGGAGTCCGCAGGGTGATAGATACGCGGCTGAATAATGTGTCGCAGTTGGCGGGTTTTGCTAAGCGGAAAGATTTAGAGTATTTTTTGCGAACAATTGGCAATATTGAGTACGTTCACATTCTGGATTTAGCGCCGACTCAAGAGATTTTGGATGATTATAAAAAGAACAAGGGAGATTGGGATGTTTATGAACAGAAGTTTTTGGAGTTGATGGGCGCTCGACAAATTGAACACAAAGTTTCATCGGATATTTTAGACGGCGGGTGTCTGCTTTGTAGCGAACCAAAACCTCATAATTGTCACCGCCGCTTAGTTGCTGAATATCTCAGCGAGAAGTGGAAAAATGTCACAATTAATCATCTTTGATTTATTAAAAATACTATATCATTGTCGGATGAATCTCAAATCTACAATCTCAAATCTACAATCGAATGGCTCAAATAATTTGTCTCGCTAATTCCTGGAAAAACGGCGACAGGTGCATCGCCGGAATTAATGAACTTCAATGTAAGTGGGTGCGTCCTGTTTCCGACTTACCAGATGGCCGAATTCCTAAAGCAATGTGGCTGATAAATAGACTTGAACCCGCGTTGTTAGATGTTCTAGAAATCCCTCTAGCCAAGACGGGACCGGACTTTGGCTTTGCGTGTGAAAATCTTTCTGTTTTACCGGGAGAATGGCGGCAATTAGGGAAAGTTCCGCCAGCATATTTGCTGAAATATTACAATAGTCAAGAGTATATTTTGCACAACGATTTGCGATATGTTACGGTGGAATATATGCAGTCTTTGCCAATGTGCGATCGCCTAACTTTGCAATTAGTCAAAGCAGTAAGATTTACGGTAAACGAGCCAATTAAAAGATTGCAAGGTGGTAATAAATGGAAAGGATCTATTGTCACGCAGCACGGTCAAAAATTGACTGCAACAATTACCGATCCGATGTTTATTAAAAACTTAGAATTGGGGTATCGACCGCAAAAAGCTTGTTTGGTAACAGTGAGTTTGAGTATGCCTTGGCGGCCCGATAATTGGGAGGGAGGTGACCCTTGTTGGAAGTTGATTGCGGGTGTGGTAGAGTTGTCGGAAGATGTGGTTGATGATGAAATTTAGTTTTGGCCAAAATGGGCGATCGATTATTTATTTTTTTTTATTTCCCGCAAAAACTCTGTTCGTGGTATAATTCTGCGGGACTGTAGCAGAAAGGGGTGCTTTTTGATGAAAGCAGAATTTTATTTTGACTGTCACAAATATATTTGCAGTTTAGTTCAAGTAGATTTTGTCAAGGAATTAAAAATAAAAAATCATCAAGGTTTTGTTTTGGCTGTTAAGCAAGGTGAAAAGATTGGACTTTTGGGAAAAAGTCGCCATAATGCTAAACAAGTTGATGTATCTAAGCCGCATTTTTATAATGTGATTAAAGCGGCCATGAGCGCTTTGGAATTAGAAACTAGAAATGAGGTGATATTAGATAGAAATCGAACTCTTGCTGATGCCGAAGAAATGATTCAGCAGCAAAACCGAGAAATTCGCGTTCTTAACGAACAGCTTAGAATGCTTGCGACTAAGGTTGAGGAATTGTCAAGGGAAAACCAGCAGTTATCTATGCAGCTAGTAGAGAAGGAAATCAGAGAAACTAAAATTAATCAAGAAATTGATAACTTTCCTGCTGCGGAGGAAGATTTAGCGGCGGCAGAAATTGAGCAGGGGATTGGAGAAGCTGAAATTATTCAAGAAATTGCACAATTGCCGAGTCAAAATTGTGGGTTGGACGTGCAGTCAAGAGAAAATTTACCGGATTATGAGGGAAGTGATGAAGAGGAAGAAACTACCGGAAGCGATGTTAAAAGTGTAGATATAGAAATTAGAGAAGAAGTAGAAGTTCAAGGAGGGGAAAGTGAAATTAAGCGGCTGCCTAAAAGACCTTCCAACAGAAAAATGAGAAAGAAATCTTAATGCTTTAGTTACAGAAGCGCTTTTCATCCATAATAGCGATCGCCCTTACATACTTTTTGCAATACAAAGACCTATTCCCTGAATAATTGAGCAAAGCGCTTTAACACCTTCAGAACCGTGTACAACCCATCCTCGCTCCGCAGCGGGAAAGAATAGGACTCAGCATACTTAGGTGTTTCTCGATTCGTCAATTTCAGGAATATAAAATCTATCCCATTCGTGACAAATCCCAAAGCAGGTTTTTCAGGATGAGGATTTCCCAGCATATATGCTAAAGCTTGCGGAATTCCAGCTTCTAGCGAGTATTGTGCCTTCTTTGCCTCAATTACCAATACCCAAAAATCTGGGGTAAAAACCAGTAAATCAAGCCTTCCTCTGACAATTGTCCCCTCATCTTCAGATTCAATTATCACCTCTTTTTCAGCACTCAAGTAAAAAGGAGCGCGATAAAAACCTGCTAGTCTTAACAGCGGAGACAGTACCACCAACTTGACGACAGGTTCTAAGATTTCATACTCGGATAAGTGAATGTAGTCACCCTTGACTTCATCTAGAGTTTGCTTTTCCAAATCCGTCAGTTCCGGTAAATCGTCTTGCCACTCTCGAAAAAATTGAGCATCGTCAGTGCGCTGCAATCCAAACTTTTCTATTAAGTCGCGCCGCTTGACATTTTGGGCTTGAATTATCTCCACCATGATTTTATCTCCTTGCCTTTTCTTTGATTATATCAGTTTTACAGTCTGTGATAATATTGCTTAGTCGCTCGACTCACTATTTGGCAATATCTCTGTAATTCTTGTCCGAAATAAACGGACGGCCGCTCTTTGTCCGATTGCCCTGCTTTGTTCAATAAATCCGGGTATTTCGGCGACCGGAAAAAATGGAAAAGCTAAACTTTGAGCAACTCGTTCGTATTGTCCCTCTACAAGTTGATACACTTCTAAGGTTTGCCGGCGGTATCTCCAAAGTTCGGGAACTCCCATAGCGGCATAAATTACGAATTTATTTAGAGAAGAATTTGTGTAGTCTGACTCTACAGCCAAATCCGGTGGCGGGTCTGTTTCTAAGTCAATATCTTTGCTTCTAACTAAAGCTTCGTTCTGGATATAGAAACAGGTATCCGGTTCGATCGCCCGAGTTAAATCTTCTCGTTCTAAAAGTAAAGAACCAACACTCATTACCTCGATTTCTAGATCGTCTGCTATGGATTCAACAAAAGTTTCTAGAAGTCGTTTAGGGACTTCATGTTCTTGATATGGCATTCTAATTTCTAATACTCCACTATCATAAGCAATTCTCCAAGCGCGATCGTCTCCGACATCAGCCAGCAACGCCTGAAAAGTTTGCCAGCTAACGCCTTTTAAAACAACCTTAGATTCGCGGATAATTTGCTCTGGGGCGGGAGCGGGCGGAGTTACTGTTTGCACGTTCATCTTGCGATTCCTCTCGATTTGTTGGCTCGCCAAACTACCATTTTAAAAAAAATATAACATTATTTCCTGGATAGATTCTCGGCTATCAGGTACTCCGGTATCCACAATCTATCTACAGACATGAGAATAGCTGCTGGCATACAAATATCAACATCCTCTCCCATCTCTTGCGTTGGTAGCAAACCAAATAATTGGTCAAATTCATTGACATCGGCTAAAATGTTATCAATATCCTCTACAAGTTCGTCTGGGTAAATGCAGTGGATTCCTCTTTCATCTTCATAATATGCCTCTTCTTCAGGTAAGAATTGCGAGGGTTTGAGTTCGGCAATCAAATAGTCCAGTTTTTCAAACTCTGATTCCAAAATTATTGCCCCTACATCTTCCCCGGCTTGCTGTAATAGAATCCGATCGCCCTTAAACATCACTCGTTTAATTGTGGCGATCGCATTTTCGCAAAATAGGTCAGCAGTTAAGCGAAAAAATCCCTCGCAACTCGCCCGTTTTCCCCCCGCAGCCTCGCCCACAACAGAATTTTGACAATTATCCAGGGCGATCGGTAAAATTACAGGTACGATCGAACTATTGTCAGCAGCATTAAATCCTTCAGTCATTAGTCGTTTGCCAACAGTCACATAATTGTTGACAATATTGCACAATAGATAAAATTGTAAATATATAGCACCTGCGTTTTTTTTGACCGCTTATGAATAGCAGATTCCTCGATCGACTCCACCACCCCTCGCGCCCCGTCATCGTCTTCGACGGCGCGATGGGAACCAACCTGCAAGTCCAAAACCTCACCGCAGAAGACTTTGGCGGCAAAGAATACGAAGGCTGCAACGAATATCTCGTCCACACCAAACCGGAAGCCGTCGCCAACGTGCACCGGGGATTCCTCGAAGCAGGGGCCGATGTCATCGAAACAGACACCTTTGGCGGCGCTTCCATCGTACTCGCGGAATACGATTTAGCAGACAAAGCATATTATCTCAACAAAACTGCCGCCGAACTCGCCAAGGGTATCGCCGCCGAATTTTCCACGCCAGAAAAACCTCGATTTGTCGCAGGATCGATCGGGCCAGGCACCAAATTGCCAACATTAGGACACATCGATTTCGACACACTCACCGCCGCTTTTGCGGAACAAGCAGAAGGACTTTATGACGGCGGCGTTGACTTATTTATTGTCGAAACTTGTCAAGATGTGCTGCAAATTAAATCAGCATTAAATGCCATTGAAGAAGTATTTAAGAAAAAAGGTGCGCGGATTCCGTTAATGGTATCAGTCACAATGGAAGCCACCGGCACAATGTTAGTCGGTTCCGACATCAGCGCCGCCCTAGCCATTTTGCAGCCGTACCCGATCGACATTTTAGGCCTCAACTGCGCCACGGGGCCCGATCGCATGGCCGAACACGTCAAATACCTTTCCGAACATTCGCCCTTCGTCGTTTCCTGCGTTCCCAACGCCGGTTTACCCGAAAACATCGGCGGACACGCGCACTACAAACTCACGCCAATAGAATTAAAGATGGCCTTGATGCGCTTTGTCGAAGACTTAGGCGTGCAAGTCATCGGTGGCTGCTGCGGCACCCGCTACGATCACATCCGCGAACTAGCAGAAATTGGCAAAACTCTAACACCCAAAATCCGCGAAATTACTTGGGAACCTTCCGCTGCTTCAATTTACACCGCCCAACCCTACGAACAAGAGAATTCCTTCTTAATTGTCGGCGAAAGACTCAACGCCAGCGGTTCCAAAAAATGCCGCGATTTGCTAAACGCCGAAGACTGGGACGGTTTAGTAGCAATGGCCAGGGAACAAGTGCGAGAAGGCGCGCACATTCTCGATGTCAACGTTGATTATGTCGGCCGCGACGGCGTGCGAGACATGAAAGAATTAGTTTCCCGCGTTGTGACTAATGCAACTCTCCCTTTAATGCTGGATTCCACTGAATGGGAAAAGATGGAAGCAGGCTTAAAAGTTGCAGGCGGCAAATGTTTGCTGAATTCCACTAACTACGAAGACGGAGAACCGCGTTTTTATCAAGTTTTGGAGTTGGCGAAAAAATACGGCGCGGGCATAGTTATCGGGACAATTGACGAAGACGGGATGGCGAGAACAGCCGACCAAAAATTTGCGATCGCCCAACGCGCATATAACGCCGCCGTCGCCTACGGAATTCCCGCCGAGGAAATCTTTTTTGACACTCTAGCATTGCCCATTTCCACCGGGATTGAAGAAGACAGAAAAAATGGCAAAGCTACCATCGAATCGATCCGCCGCATTCGCCAAGAATTGCCAGGTTGTCACGTCATCTTAGGAGTTTCTAACATCTCCTTCGGTTTGAATCCGGCGGCGCGGCAAGTTTTGAATTCGATGTTTTTGCACGAAGCAATGCAAGCCGGGATGGACTCGGCAATTGTCAGCCCTAATAAGATTTTGCCGATCGCCAAAATCGACCCCAAACACCAAGAAATCTGCCGTAAACTGATTTATGACGAACGGGAGTTTGACGGCGATATTTGCGTTTACGACCCCTTGGGCGACCTGACAACGGTGTTTGCGGGCAAAACTACCAAGCGCGATCGGACAGAAGACGCAAACCTCCCCGTCGAAGAACGCCTCAAGCAGCACATCATCGACGGCGAACGCATTGGGCTCGACATCCAACTCGCCAAAGCATTAGAAACCTATCCGCCCCTCCACATTATCAATACCTTCTTGCTAGACGGCATGAAAGTAGTCGGAGAATTGTTCGGTTCGGGACAAATGCAACTGCCATTTGTATTGCAGTCAGCCGAAACAATGAAAGCGGCAGTTGCCTATTTAGAACCGTACATGGAAAAGTCCGAATCCGGGGACAACGCCAAAGGAACATTTATCATCGCTACTGTCAAAGGCGACGTTCACGACATCGGCAAAAACTTAGTTGATATTATCCTATCAAACAACGGCTACCGAGTGATTAACTTGGGTATTAAACAGCCAGTTGACAATATCATCGAAGCCTACGAAAAGCACAAAGCCGACTGTATTGCCATGAGTGGCTTGCTGGTAAAATCCACCGCCTTCATGAAAGAAAATCTGGAAGTATTCAACCAGAAAGGAATCACGGTTCCGGTAATTTTGGGCGGCGCGGCTTTGACTCCCAAGTTTGTACATGAAGACTGCCAAAATACCTACAAAGGTAAAGTAATTTATGGCAAAGATGCGTTTTCAGATTTGCACTTTATGGACAAACTCATGCCAGCAAAATCTGCTGGAAAATGGGAAGACTTGCAAGGATTTTTAGATGAAATAGGGCATGACAATGGGGCGGTTAAAGAAGCTAAAGCTGCGCCAGAAACTTCTGTAGAAGAGGCAAAGAAAGCAGACACTCCTGTGGTGATAGATACCAGGCGATCCGAAGCAGTTGCAGCAGATATCGATCGCCCGACTCCTCCTTTCTGGGGAACAAAACTGTTGCAGGGAGAAGACATCCCCTTTGAGGAAATTTTCTGGCACTTAGATTTGCAAGCCTTAGTTGCCGGTCAGTGGCAGTTCCGCAAGCCAAAAGACCAATCGCGGGAAGAATACGATGCTTTCTTAGCTGAGAAAGTTTATCCGATTTTGGAAGAATGGAAACACAAAATTATCGCCGAAAAGTTACTGCATCCGCAAGCAATTTATGGGTATTTTCCCTGTCAAGCTGAAGGCAATTCTTTGTATTTATACCACCCAGAAATCATGGATGGCGGGCAAGATGTATCGACACCCGCTGCAACATTCACATTTCCCCGGCAAAAATCGGCGCGCAGGCTGTGCATTGCGGACTTCTTCGCCCCCAAAGAATCGGGTAAAATCGATGTATTTCCGATGCAAGTAGCGACAGTGGGAGAAATTGCTACAGAGTACGCGCAAAAGCTGTTTGCTAACCATCAATATACCGACTATCTCTACTTTCACGGGTTAGCGGTACAGACAGCGGAAGCAATAGCAGAATGGACTCACGCGCGAATTCGGCGCGAATTGGGATTTGGTAGCGAAGAACCGGACAACATTCGCGATATGCTGGCACAAAGATATCGCGGTTCGCGGTACAGTTTTGGCTATCCCGCTTGTCCGAACATGGCTGATCAGTACAAGCAACTGGAATTGTTAAAGTGCGATCGTATCAACCTCTACATGGATGAAAGCGAACAACTTTATCCCGAACAATCAACCACCGCAATTATCACCTATCACCCAGCAGCCAAATACTTCACCGCTTAATTTCTAGGGTGCGTCGCCCGCACATTCCTCGGTGAAACATTATACTCATTACCAGGCTCTGCCTCCACTGAAAAACCTGGAGGCTTTGCCTCCAGAAATGCGTTTTCTGGTAGAATCTGGGAACGATAAACAAACAAAAAAGCACCTAAAAAATAGTGCTTTCATGAATATAAACTTTCCATGTCCGATCGAACTTTTACGAGTGATGGCGAGGGGTGCGCGCGCCCGCAGATGCTCCTACCATCGAAGCAACTAAACCCAATAGCGAGCCGAACAAAAACGACCAACCAGCTTTCGCAGCATTACCAGCAATATTGCGAGCATCCTGAGCAGATACGTTAGGCGCTTGGTTCGGCAAATTCACCCCGCTCTGCTGCGCTTGATTAATCGCTTCTCCTGCATTCGCAGCTACTACGCCAAAAGTACCTGCTACGCCATTGGCTAACAGCCAAGAGCCAATTGTTAAGGTAGTTGCCCACAAAATTGCTCCGTTCAAAAGCGCTGTGCTCCGGTTCATCGGGCCGCAAGCGCGAGCAGTTACCCAACCGCCAACGCCCAAGCTAATTAACAAACTAATAATTGACCAAATTCCGACGCCGGTACCTACGTCCCCTGCAATAGTGCGCGGAGCTCCTGAATTAGCAATGTTGCTCAACCCGATCGCAGCGCCCAATGCACTTAAAACTAATTGCGTGGCGATCGCAATTACCAAACCTGAAAAAATCGGACCCCACCGCACTCGATCGTGGTATTCCATGACTGAATTCACCACCACGGGTTCGGTACCAACGTTATCTACAGGTCTATTTACATATGACATAGGTTTTATTTTCCTCTGAGAGTTGCTTTAATTTTTAACAATCTTTCACCTAAGCATTGATTGTGGCTGAGATTGATAGACACTATATCTGCCTGGGGAAATAACCACTATCTATGTCTGAAGAAAGAAACGAAAAAGTCATCAGCCCTCAGCCAACAGCTATTAGCTAATGACTGATGACTGATGACTGATGACTGATGGCTGATGACTATTTTATCCCGTTAGAAAAGTTCCCGGATGTATACAGGAAATGCGGACGTATAGAGAAAATACAGCTTAACGCAATCTTACAGCCGTTCCAACGGCAGTAATCAGCAGCAAAGCCCCGCTCGAGTCTACATTAATCGTGCCGGTGTCAACTTCCACCCCGATTACGGCATTCGCGCCCAGGCGCTGAGCCCGTTTTTCCAGTTCCGCGAGGGCATCTCGCTGTCCTTTGAGAAACACTTCCTCGTAACTGCCGGTGCGCCCGCCGATGATGTCGCGAATGCCCGCGAAGAAATCTCGCAGGGCGTTGGTGCCGTAGACCACCTCAGCAGTTACAATTCCCAAGTAAGATTGAATTTCTGCTCCTTGGATGATATCAGTTGTTGTTACAATCATCAGTTGGCCTCAAATGCGAAAATTTTGAGTTGGTCGAGTTCTGTAGGTTTACTACATCTCGCCGCTCAAAAATTCCAGGCAAACCCTAAGCTGTCAGTTTGGCAAGCTGACAGCAGTTCGCTCTTTTATTCCACACACTCTTTGAAACAAATGGCCGTCCACAAACAAAGTCTCTTGGTATTCAGTACGCTGTTAGTAGTGGGATTCGCTGTCGCAGCGCCGCAGATAGCGTTCTCAGCGGAAACGTCAGTTGAAGTTAAACCTAAAAATGATTCAAATTTAGATGCTCTGCTGCGACAAGGGCGCGAGTTCGTAGATTTAGGAGACTACAGTAAGGCAATCGCCATTTATCAGCAAGCGGCGCGTTTAGATACAGAAAACCCGCGGATTTTTTCTGGTATTGGCTATTTAGAAGCGCGTCAAGGCAACTATCAAGCCTCAGTGGAATTTTACCAACAAGCGATCGGTCTCGAACCGAACAATGCTGACTTCCAATACGCCTTAGGATATGCTATGGCGAATTTGCAAAACTATCCCGCAGCAGCCGCAGCTTACCGCCGCGCCGCTGTGCTCGATCGCAAAAATGTCAATGCCCGGATCGGTCTGGGAGTGGTACTCTTTCAGCAAAAAGATTACAGCGGTGCTTTTAAAGCATACCAAGAGGCGATCGCCCTCGATCCGAAAAGTTGGCAAGCTTATTCTTCAATGGGTTTAGTATTGATGCAGCAGGGAAATTTTGCCAGTGCAGTTACCGTGCTCCAAGAAGCAGCCGAACTCGCTCCCAAACAGCCCAGCGTCCAGTTAAAATTAGGTACTGCTTTGCTGCGGACTGGCCACGCTTCCGAAGGACTAGCAGCTTTTGAAGAAGCTGCCAAATTGGAGCCCCGGAATCCAGAAGTGCAGTTAGAAATTGGCGAACTTCTCAAGGCTCAAAACGACTTCGACGGAGCGCTGGTAGCTTATCAGCGGGCTATTGCGGTGCGACCTAATTTAGTGGCAGCACACGCAGGAATCGGGGAAATTCAACTGGAAAAACAAGATTTTTTAGGAGCGATTAACACTTTTCGCCGAGTGATTCAGCTCGATCCAGATCGGGCAGAAGCTTATTACAATATGGGTACGGCACTCAAAGCGCGCGATCGCAAATCCGAAGCAATTGAAGCTTTTCAACAAGCCCTCGACACTTACCGCCAGCAAGGCAACAATGATGGTGCAGAAAAAGCTGAGGCAGCATTGCGGGAACTAAAGTAATATTTCTCAATGTACTAATTGGTAATTGGTAATGGGTAATTAGTTTTGAGTGTTGAGTAAGTAATTTTTCTACGGCTTAACTCATTCCAATCGCAGGGTTGCGAGGAAGGAAACAATCTCAAAACTTTTTCTCTTGTCTGTAGCCTCTTGCCTCTTCCTCCGTTTAAAAAACTCGGGTTTATCTGGCAGATATTGCTGATGCTTAACTTTTTTGGGAAGCGCAGATAAACTCGACTAAATGCTGTATAATACTGGGGCGATTGTTGAGAGGGCGATAGCTCTGAAAATCCGAGAGGAAATTAGGGCGATCGCAGTTAAATATTTGCTACAGGCTCTCTCTTTTGTAAGATGCTCAAACTCATCTCTTAAGATGAATCTATTTCTATTGGTAGAGACTGCCAAGTTGTTAACATTTGTAAAATAAGCAAAATATCCTATCCCCAGAGCTTCATCTATGCAAACGTATGACGTGATTATCATAGGAGCAGGTCACAACGGACTGGTCTGCGCCTCTTATCTCCTGAAAGCGGGATATACCGTCCTGTTGTTAGAAAAACGTTCGGTTCCCGGCGGCGCGGCAACTACTGAAGCTGCGATTCCCGAATTGCCAGATTTTAAATTCAACCTTTGCGCGATCGACCACGAATTTATCCATTTAGGGCCAGTTGTAGAAGAATTAGAACTGGAAAAATACGGATTAGAATATCTTTACTGCGATCCAGTCGCCTTTTGTCCGCATCCCGACGGCAAATATTTCTTAGCGCACAAATCCGTAGAAAAAACTTGTGCTGAAATTGCTCGGTACAACGAGCGCGACGCTAAAAAATATGCCGAATATACAGACTTTTGGCAGCGGGCTTTAGGTGCAATGATTCCCATGTTTAATGCGCCACCAAAATCCCTCATAGATATTGCCGGCAACTACGATATTGCAAAGCTCAAAGATTTATTTTCAGTGATAGGTTCACCCGACAAAACGCTGGACTTTATTCGCACGATGCTCACCAGCGCGGAAGACATTCTCAACGAGTGGTTTGACGAGGAATTTATCAAAGCACCCCTAGCAAGATTCGCCGCAGAACTCGGCGCGCCTCCTTCCCAAAAAACCCTTGCTGTAGGCGCAATTATGTTGGCAATGAGACACAATCCCGGCATGGCAAGACCGCGCGGAGGGACGGGTGCATTAGTGCAAGCGCTGCTCAATTTAGTGAAAACCTATTCAGGTGTGGTACTTACCGACCAGCACGTCGAAAAAATATTAATTGATGACGGTCGCGCTGTGGGAGTTCGAGTTGCCGGCGGCACGGAATACCGCGCTACAAAAGGTGTCATTTCTAATATTGATGCTAAGCGCTTGTTTCTGCATTTAATGGATGACAGCGATGTCGATGCTGCTGACCCGAATTTGCGGGAAAGATTGGAGCGCAAAATTGTTAACAACAACGAGACTATTCTCAAAATAGACTTAGCTCTCAATGAAATGCCCAAGTTTGAGCGCTGGAATCATCGGGACGAATATTTAATCGGTTCGGTTTTAATTGCAGACTCGGTGAGACACGTTGAAATCGCTCACAGCGACCCTTCAATTGGCAGAATTCCCGACTCAGACCCATCGATGTATGTGGTGTTTCCGACGGTACTAGACCCGTCAATGGCTCCCCCCGGACATCATACGGCTTGGATTGAATTTTTTGCTCCTTACATGATCGAAAATGCTGAAGGAACGGGCCAGCACGGTACGGGGTGGACGGATGAGCTGAAAAACAAAGTTGCCGATCGCTGCATTGATAAATTAGCAGAATATTCACCGAATATCAAGAATTCCATTATCGGCCGCCGCGTGGAAAGTCCGGCAGAATTAGGAGAGCGTTTGGGGGCTTTGAAGGGGAATTATTACCACGTTGATATGACACTAGATCAGATGATATTTTTCCGCCCTTTGCCGGAGTTGGCTAATTACAAAACGCCGATCGACGGTTTGTTTCTCACGGGGGCGGGAACGCATCCGGGCGGATCGATTTCGGGTATGCCGGGACGCAATACCGCTCGCGTTTTCATGCACTCGCAGCAGCCTTTCGCGCAGACTTTGGCAGATGCGGCTAATTCTCTGAAAGCGAAGGGTAAGTCGGTATTTCGGAGTAATGAGAAGTAAGATTTTTAGCAAGCGCAGATGAACGCAGATAAACGCAGATGAATCACATCTGCGTTTGTTTGTATTGATTTATCAGTGTGCGAGTGCGAGAATTTTTTCTGGTTGATTCCCTGTGAAGGGAAAACGATTTGCGATCGCCCTCAATACCCTTTCTAAATCGGGAGCATCTTTCGCCAATGTTGGCTGATCCTCCCGTTCGGTCAAATCTGTTAAAATATTCAGGATGATCGTTGCTAAATGTTCATCAGCATTATCCAACAAACTCAATAGCTTCTCGATATCTTCTTTTGCCCCCAACCAGTACCTCGCTCCCAGCAATTCAGCTTTTACTGATAAAGGAAGCTCTAATTTTAGATACTCTTCAAGTTTTGGCAATAGCTGCGGCGTACCTAAAAGCCCGATCGAATTAGCAGCATACCCTCTAACTGCTTTATCTTCATCCACATCAAGCAGTGAAAGCTCCAGAGTTTCTATAGCGGATGGTTCTTCTAAATATCCAAGAGTTTCTGCTGCTGATGCGCGAACCAGTGCCGAAGGGTCATTTCTGAGAATATATTCTATTGGTGCAACCGCAGGAGTATAATCAAGTTCTCCCAGTGCCTCAACTGTTTCAGACCTAACCAGTTCTTCTGGATCGTTTAGCAAAGGCATTAATGCAAGGCCAACTGTCTCTACTTCCTCTGAACCCAGATAACCTAATGCCTCGGCTGCATCGGCTCTAATTGATTCATCGGCGGATTTTAGCAATCTTAATATCTTCGGTACAGCCTCATAAACTTCTGCATCTACAAGCTGTATCAATGCTTCTGTTTGCAGGGCATAATCGTCAGAATCGCAATAATCTAGCAGTGTTTCAGTTGTCAGCTTATCCATAATTTTTGCACCTCCCTAAATTTTAGTGCTTCCAGCCTAGGTTATTTTCACACTTAGTCAGTTAAATTGAATGGTATTACGCAAGTATCAAAATGACTAAGTGTGAGTAATTCGACATCCCCCAAAACTCTCTAAATTTCGTGGTACTACACTAATTGCAGACTAATTTTGGGAGATGTTTCTTTGAGCAGCTTACCTTGTAGTCTTCTTCTTTTTGCCGCTGTATCGGCTATGTCTGCCACCAAAGGCTTTCTGGGTTGTTTTAATTTTTTCCTTTTTTTCTTTATCGTTATCGCGTTTAGCTTGCTGTTTCAATATTTCGAGTGCTTCAGGCATATCTGATGCTTCTTTTTCGGCGATTAGTTGTTTAGCTTCTTCTACAATACCCGTATCAGCTACATTACCTTCTGCTGTCATAGTGTTTTATATTTGGTTTATTATATGGTGTTTTATTTTTGGTTTATTATAAGGGAGTATTAAAAATATTACGCACTGTTCATATTCTCATAGTCTAACTCAGACATCCCAACCTTGTCAATACTTGGGTGGGGGTTTATTGAACTTGTATGCAATTAGTTTGATTTATTGGTTTTCCCCGCCCCTCTGGGGTTATGGACATTGGTGCAAGATATGAGTTATCACAAATTCATCCTTTGTGCAGATGCAAGTTATGCGCGAAAATATAGAAACTCAGATTAGCGTTACCCTTTTTTGAGCGATGGCAAACCGAGTTTTGATTGTCGGGGGCCGAGGACGAATTGGCAGCAGCGTTGCCGAAGACCTTGTTACCCATACCGACGCAGAAATTACCGTTACCGGACGCAACTCTGAAGCCTCTATTGGGCCTGGATTGCCGCCGGATAGGGTGGAGTATCAAGCTTTAGATTTAGCAGACAGTGCAGCCTTGCACCAAGCGGTTTCATCCTCTAACCTCGTCGTTCACTGTGCCGGGCCTTTTCACTACCGAGATGCTAGTGTACTGAAAACTTGCATAGAAGCAGGTGTTAATTATACTGATGTCAGCGACAGCCGCAGTTTTACTCGCAGAGCTTTAGAATTGCGCGAAACAGCTAAAAATGCTGGGATTACTGCTATTATTAACACGGGCATTTTTCCCGGTGTGTCTAACAGCATGGTGCGCCGAGATGTGGAACAATTAGATGAAGCAGAACACATCCATTTGAGTTATGTAGTAGGAGGTTCTGGCGGTGCTGGTGTTACAGTAATGAGAACCACTTTTTTAGGCTTGCAAACACCTTTTGACGTTTGGGTCGATCGCAAGTGGCAACAAGTAAAACCCTACAGCAATCGCGAAACAATTGAATTTCCCACACCCTACGGCAAAACAGGGGTTTACTGGTTCGATATGCCGGAAGCAATCACTTTGCCCGAAACTTTCCCCGTTAAATCCGTTGTGACTAAATTTGGTACGTCTCCCGACCTTTACAATCACCTTACCTGGTTTGTTGCCAAGTATTGGCCCGCTAGCTGGCTCAAAAATAACTCCGTGATTGAATTTCTCTCCTACGTCAGTTACGGGATGACCAGTGTTACTAATAGTTTTAGTGGGGTTGGTGTGGCAGTGCGATCGCAAGTGACCGGTCTCAAAAACGGTCAACCCGCTAAAGTTTGCTCGACAGCGGTACACCCCAATGCTGCCGCCGCTACTGGCATCGGTACTGGCAGCATAGCTCAATTAATGTTAGAAGGAGAACTAAAAAAACCGGGCATTTGGTCGGTAGAGCAAGCTCTTTCTACCGAATTATTTGAACAAGCGATGCAGAGTCGCCACCTCAAGATTAATCAAGAATCTTTGTAAATTTTGGCTTGAAATGCGTTGGGATGTTTGTCGAGTTGCGAATAACTGAAATGGCGTAGCAATCTCAATCAGGCTTTCATAAACAGGCTTTTGTGTCTCTGATACAAGAAAGTTTATTTGTTGTGGAACGGGCAATCATAGCCTGTTACTGAGCATAGTACCTGATGTGAGGAATCTTCTATTTAGGAGCGGAGCGAACTAATCTATCTTTTGGTAGAAGTAAACTTAACGAGCAGGCGTTTAATATATTTCACAACACGGTAAATATTCCTTTTCGCTGTCTCTGGGCGCAGCACTTGCAACCAAAGTTGCCCCGATCGCTAAATTATGAAACGTGCGATCGCAGTGAAGGGGTGACAAACACCATAATCTTTGCGGAAAAATACGAGGAGAAGTTGATATGAAGCGGGTTTTAAAAGCTCTCGGACAAACATTGAGCCAAAGCATTTTGCTGGTCTGTACGCTGGCTTTCATTGGTCTGCTAGGTCTAGCGGTAGTACCCAGTCAGGCTGCTTACGCAGGTCAAGACAGGAGTCAGGCGCAGCAAGAAGCTAAAATTACTGACCCCGCAGAAAGTTTTGAGGATCTGAATCCCCAAGCAGCTTACGATGAAATAGTCAAAACCTCTCAAAATCCTGCAAAGGTCGAGAAAGCTTACGACGAAAGCTTAAAGGAGTACAAGGGAGAACACCCGCAAGAAGGCATAGTTAAAAAAGCTGAAGATTTGATCCAAAAGGTAACTGGCAAGGAATAAATCAAGAGATTTTTATCTAACTCAAGTTGCTGGTAAGTACAGAGTTTCTGTGAGTACACAATTGAGCATAGCTCTGGACTGACTTTAACCTAATTATGTAGGGTGCGCAGTGCGCACCTTATCGCGTTAGAATAGGGTGTAAAACTAGTTTTTGCGTCGAAAAAAAATCCTGTTTCCCCTTCTTTTTAAGCTAGCAGATTCATCCTGAAGGCAGATGAATACAGAGTAATTGAAAAGGTAAACTGAGTAATAGTTACAGTTAAATAAAAGGAAAAAAATATCATGAGCGATGACAAAAAAACGGTACATGAACCTGATGCTAACCTCGACCCGCTTTCCGGGGAAACAGGGGCTCATCCAGTAGGAACGGGTATTGGCGCGGCGAGTGCGGGTGCTGCGGGTGCTGCGATCGGCGGTGCGATCGGTGGGCCTGTAGGAGCAGTTGTCGGCGCTGTTGTGGGTGCGTTTGGCGGCGGTTTGGCCGGCAAAGGTGTGGCAGAGGCGATCGACCCCACGGTAGAAGAGGCTTACTGGCAAACTAACTACAGTTCCCGTCCTTACGTGGACACGAGCGCGACTTACGACGACTATCAGCCTGCATACCGCACCGGTTATGAGGGATACAGCCGCTATGGCGGTACTGGTAAGAGCTTCAACGAGATCGAACACGATTTGCAGCGCGACTACGAAACAAATCGCGGTAAGTCTAATGTGGCTTGGGAAAAAGCGAAGCACGCCACGCGCGACGCTTGGGATCGCGTGGAACGCGCTGTTCCTGGCGACATTGACAAAGACGGCCGCTAAGGGCTGACGCCAAGTATTTCTCAGTCTGGGATGCACACAAACTCCAGCGTTCCGGGTTTTTTACCCCTGGTGGGGAATGCAGCGAAGTGTTTTGATAAAAAAACCCGGTTGCTGCGTCTTGGACTGTTGTTGATACCTGGGACTATTTTTAACGCGAGTTTAGCTAAGTTTTTGGGGATTTTCAGCCCCTCTCTACATCGGGGAGGGTATTTTTATGCTCCGTGGAAATCGCATTTTTCACCACGATTTTTATTTCACAGGAGTACGAGCCGCAGAGTACGGAGCGAGATGTAGAGGCTTTGCTGTGGGGGACGATCGCACTCCTAAAAAACGCTTTTTACAAAATCGGGATGCTTCTGTTTGAGATGGGCATTTTTTTTTGACTGTTAGCCTTAAAATTAAACTAATTCAGGACTGAGGCATCGATCGCATATTTCTGTCATTGTTCGCGATGCACATTAGCCGCAGCCGGAGCGTGAAAGCGTTCGTGGCCTCAAATCCGATAATTGTTAATCTAAATCCTCTGATTCAAAATCGGTATAAATTGTGGATGAAATGCTGGAAAGAGCTTGGACACTCAAGCAAAATTTAATTGACTTTGTGCTGGATGCTGAGGGAGAGTTAGCGGTAGCTTTGGAAGCTTATGCTGCCGCTCGATCGACCGGCGAGCGCTACGACATTGCTCAGCAAAATCAAGTGATTGACAGTTTTACAGTTGAAGGTAAAGTCGGGGAGAAAACGCCGATCGACCTATTTGTCGAAAGTCAGCCGGATTTAACCCAGAGCGATCGCAGCTTGCTAGAAAGTTGGCGGCATAGAAGCTTCACCGGCTTATTTGAAATCACTCAGCTTTTCCCCGACAGCTTTGAACTCACGAACTGGCTGACAGCTAAGCACTACGTTGTTAAGCCCAACAGCGCTAATTTCCTGCAAGAAATGTCTCGCTTTAAGTTAGGAGAAATCTTGCGGGCTCGGATCGCTCCTCTCACCGATGACTGGTGGATACTCTCGGGCCCTCCGATACCGATGGGGAAATTGGGCAAGCCGAAGTTGGCGGTGGCGATCGGCAATTTCAAGCAAAATCACAAAAAGAATTTGTACAGCGATGCGCCGGAATTGTTAGAGCAAGCTTGGCAGTCTGTAGAACAGTACCACGAAGATTTTACCGAATTTTTTGGCACCGATGAAGTGACGCAATCGGGATATCACCTGAATAAACAGTTGGCTGAATTTCAGGAATTAATGACTAAAAAACGCCTAGCTGATATCGGCATCGATCAAAGTAAATCTCTGGCGGATATCGTTGAAGATGCCGGAGTCGATGCAGAAGAAATTAAAGCAGCAGCTATAGCAGCAGCCGGTGCAGATCCTGCTTCAGTTGAGGTCGCGATCGATAGCGATCCTCACTCAAAAATGGTAATCCCGAAAGTCGAATTGCCCGATCGCTTCAAGAAAGCCGAACAGGTGACAGCACTTTCTCATCCTCGCTGGGGACAAACCTTTTTGTCTACTTACGCTCAATTTACTGCAATGCTAGCAGCCGAAGACTTTTCTAGCATTCCCGGTTACGAGAAGCTGGTTCGCAACTATCTAGAAGATCCTGCAATTAATGCCTGGATTTTCCAGCGGTTAGCGAAAGTTAATCCAGCGAAATTAGAACAAATTTTGCAAACTGTATTGGAACGCCCAGACTTTCAGATCGATCGCGATTTAGATGCCCTGCTGCAAGACTTTAAAAAACCCTTAGAACCCGAACTCCCGGAAATTGCCAGCGTTCCCTTGCACCTGCACAACTTATTTCAGGAAGCTTTAGGCGAAGTTCACAAATCAAAGTCCAAACCGCAGGAGAAAAAGAAAAACTCTAAAGGCTTTAAATCCTGAGCAACTAAGTTCGTGACATACCCCTACAGGCTTTGCTATCGCCTACAGTGCGGCTCACCAACTCCACCTCATGTTATGCGCTAACGCGCCCGCTTCGCCAACGGATACTCATTGAGATTGCCGCAGCCAAAAGAAGGCAGGAACAGAATGACAATTTCAAGTACGAGTACGATCGACCCTAGCCATTTTGGGCGCGTTAGTCTGCATCCCTCACATCATAAACAATTAAACAAGCTCACAGCTAACTGTGAGCTTATTGCCCGGTAATATAACTCAATTAGCTTTGCAGTCAGGACTTTAGTTTTTCTTCACCGCGATCGAAAGAACTGAAGTCCTCACTACAAAGGCCTTTTTTTTAATCTTCAACTCGTCGGACAGCCATGCGTTGCAGCGGCAGGCTGAGTATGCTAGAAGCGGTCAACAAGTAAGAAAGAACCGTAGTCAGCTTCAAACTGAGCAATAACCAGCTATCTTCTGGTAGGTGAAGTTTCAGCCCGAAAAAAGAGATGCAGTACACTATCCAGTAAGTAAAGCTCATCTTGATTAGGATTTCCTCGCTCAAAGTGCGCTCGTCCGTTGGCTGCGAGTTGCGATTATCACCCAGCAGGACTAGACCCGCAATAGAAGCCACAAAAGAAACCATAACGAGATAGTCATGCCAGTTAAGCTCAACCATTTCTAAACTCCGCTTTTATCCGAATTTTTGGAATCAGACATCAGTCTAAAGGATAAGTTTTCCCGCTCAAAGCAATAGTTACAAATTGAAACAGCCGCAGTTACAAATCGCAATGAAAATTCACCGCAACCGCCAGCCACAAGCTCGTTTAGTCAGCCGCAAAGGACAATTCTCCTTAAATATTGTCAAGTTGGGAGTACCTCGCCTGCATTTTGCCGACCTCTACCACAGGCTGCTAATTCTTTCTTGGCCGCGATTTTTCATACTCATTTGTCTGTCGTATACAGTCACGAATTCTTTATTTGCCTTAGCTTACTTGGCGGGAGGAGATTGCATTGCTAACGCGCGACCGGGTTCTTTCAAAGATGCCTTTTATTTCAGCGTGCAAACAATGGCGACGATCGGCTACGGCGCTATGTATCCGCGCAATGATTACGCCAATACAATAGTCGCGATCCAAGCGCTTTTTGCTTTGTGGGGAGTGGCGATGGTGACGGGACTGGCTTTTGCTAGATTTTCTCGACCAACAGCTAGAGTTATCTTCAGCCGCGTAGCTGTAATCGCTCCTTTCAACGGCGTTCCGACTCTGATGTACCGCACCGCAAATCAGCGTTTCAACCAGATTTTAGAAGCGCAGCAGCGAGCTACTTTGATCCGCGACGAGGTAACATCGGAAGGAGAATTTATGCGGCGTTTTTACGATTTGCAATTGATGCGGAGTCACTCTCCGATTTTTGCATTAACTTGGACGGTTATGCACCCAATTGACGAGAGCAGTCCTTTGTACCAACTTACTGCAAAAGACTTGATGGAACAGCAAGCGGAAATTGTAATTACGTTAACAGGAATTGACGAAACTGTTTCGCAAAATATTCACGCGCGACATTCTTTTGTGGCGTCGGAAATTCTGTGGAATATGCGGTTTGTAGATATTATTTTGAAATCGGCGACGGGAGGGCGGGTGGTTGATTATACTCGGTTTCACGATGTGAAGCCTGTTTAATGAAAGTTTTGATTTAGCCACCAGTGCTAGAATACCTGTATGGCAAAAAAAAGTTAATATTTATGAACTCAATAACTGCAAATACGACACTGAAAGAATTGCAACCGCAACTCTTAGCTTTAACTCCTGAAGAGAAGGCTCAAGCTATAGAATTACTAGCCCAAAGTTTAAGAAAATTTTGGTCGGGAATTCAAAAGACTCCCGGCGTGTGCGGCGGCGATGCTTGCATCAGACAAACGCGAATTCCTGTTTGGGTGCTGGTGAATGCTCGCCGTTTAGGTATTTCTGAAGCTGAACTCCTAGAAGACTATCCGACTCTGCGTGCCGCTGATTTGGCGAATGCTTGGGCTTATGCTGAGGCATATTCTGATGAGATTGAAATAGCAATTAGAGAACAGAAAGAGGCATAAACTGTGGCAGATATTTATACCGCGATCGCACAAAGCATTAAAACTGAGATATTTTACCATTTTAAATCAGGCTTTTATGAACGGGCAAGATGCCCGTTCCACAAAGAATGAATTTCTTGTGGAACGGGCAAGATGCCCGTTCTTGAAAATGGTACAACATCTCAGTTAACATAAACAAAATACTCCTCGTACTATGCGAATAATTCATACTGCTGACTGGCATTTAGGGCGACGTTTTCGAGGGATCGATCGCACTTCCGAAATTGCGATCGCCCTCGAACAGATTTTGAAGCAAGCAAAAGCCTTGGATGTCGATGCTGTGCTCGTTGCGGGCGACATTTTCGACGTGCCCAACCCTCCCGCTTACGCCGAACGCATTGCTTATAACTTTTTCTGCGAACTCCAAGCGGCAGGAATTCCCGCAATTGCGATCGCCGGTAATCACGATTCGGCATCCCGCATCGACAGCATCGCGCAATTGCTTTCCCTCGCCGGTGTTCGCGCTTTAGGCAAACCCAGGCGATCTGCAGACGGCGGCACGATTACTCTCAATACAAAAAGCGGTAAACTTTGTGTAGGAGCGATGCCTTTTGCTTCCGAACAAAGACTGTTAGATGCTAATTCTCTCTGGCAGTCTGGCGATGCCGATCGTCGCAAAGATTACCGCGAAATAGTAGCATATTTACTCGAAGATTTAACCAGGGATTTTAGAAACAATACTGTCAATATTTTGATGGGACACATGAGCATTGACGGCGCTCGATTGGCAAAATCCGAAGTCGCTTATTACACGCGAGAAAAATACCTGCTGTCATCGCAAACTCTGCCGCCGGAAGCTCAGTATATTGCCCTCGGGCACATCCACATTCACCAGCGGATTTCTGAGACTTCTCCCGCTTATTATTCGGGTTCTTTGATTCAGTTAGATTTTGGAGAAGCGGAACAGGAAAAAGGATTTTGCTTGATAGAAGTTGAGCCGGGAAGTCAGGCAAAGGTGGAATTTAAGCCTGTGACTTGCCACAAGCCGTTAAAAGTGCTTAAATGTCATAACGACAATCTCGATAAAACTTTACAAGCTCATCAGTATCATCCTGGTTTCTTGAAAGTAATTGTCGAACTGGACAGTCCGCAAATCGGACTTGCCGATCGAGTGCGTCAAATCTGTTCTCAAGCGCTGTTAATTGAACCGCGCTATCCAGATGCAGCGCTAGAACCAACAGAAATAACTAATATCGATCCCAATAATTTCGATCCGGCAGCAGAGTTTTGCAACTATTATCAAAACCGATTGGGAACGACACCGAAACCGGCCGTATTGGAGGAATTTAAAAATTTGTACAAGAAGTTTAAGGAAACAGTTAATAATTAAAGGGGTAAAAAGATACAATCCCAAATCAAAAATCTCAAATTAACTGGTTCCCAGGCTCCGTCTGGGAACCGATATGACTCTTGCTCTGCCTCCCGCTTAAATAGAAACATAGGAGGCAGATGCTCCCGATCTGCTTTACCAGGCTCCACCTGGTAAAGAGTAATAGAAATCCAAAATCTAAAATCTAAAATCTAAAATCAGTATGCGTCCACTCGAACTTATTCTCGAAGGATTTACCAGCTTCCACCGCGAACAGCGTTTAGATTTTTCTCAACTCGATTTGTTTGCAATTACTGGTGCTACAGGTGCGGGCAAATCTTCACTGCTAGATGCCATGACCTACGCTCTTTTTGGCACGACAACTCGCAGCGGCAAACAAGTCAGTGATTTGGCAAGTCAAGGCAGCGAAAATTTAAAAGTGCAGTTGCGTTTTTCTGTGGGTTCGGCACAGTATCGGGTGACCAGAAGGTGGCGTTTTCGTCCGAAATCTCCCGAAAATAAGGTGATTTTAGACAACTGGCAAAATGGTCAATGGGAAACTTTGGGGACGAGTATCGTTGCTGTTCAAAATACCATTGAACAGATTTTAGGAATGGATTTTGATACTTTTACGCGAGCAATTGTTCTGCCTCAAGGCAAGTTTGATGAGTTTATTAAAGGGGATACTTCAAAACGCCGGGAAATTTTGCGGCAGCTAGCGGGATTTGAGATTTTTGAGCAGATGCGGAAGGAAACAAATGAACTCGCAAAGTTGCTGAAACAAGAACGGGAAATGGTGGAAAGGCAGTTAGCTGATTTGAGTGCGCCGACGGCGGATGAGGTGGCTCAAAGACGATCGCAACTTTTGATTTTAGAGCAGCAGTTGCCTGAGTTCGATCGCGTTGTGATGAAAGCTCAGAAGGATCTAGATGAAGAGGAACAGCTATTTTCGCAAATCGCTCGCTGGCAAGAGCTGCAACAACAACTGGCTAAATTAAATGCTAATTCTGCTGAGATGAAAATTTTAGCACAGCGTTTAGAAAGAGCGCAAGCTGCCAATCATTTACAGGGAGATTGGGCTTTAGTGCGATCGGCTCGCAGTCAGCATGAAACTGCCGAACGTGCCTCGATGGCAGCGCGAAAACTGTTAATTAAAGCTCGTTCAGAGCTAGCAGTAGAGCAGCAGAAAATTGACGAGGCAAAAGCCAAAGAAAAGGCATTAGCGCCACAAATTAAGGCTCGCGAAGATGCTCTAGCTGCTGCGAAAGTATATGAAGAACAGCGCGCTCAATTAGAAAAAGAAGTTGCGCTAGCCCAAAAAATTCAACAAGAAAAACTCCGCTTTTTTCAAGCAGCAGATAAAGAACTGCAAGGTGCTAACACTAAAATTCAAGGTGCGGGTTTTCGAGTAACTCAAACAGCCGCACAGCTCGAACAGTATTCGCTGGGAGGAAAGCGTTTAGAGCAATTGCAGCAAATTGCACCCTTATTGATGGAATTTCAGCTATTTGCCAAGCAGGGAAAAGCTCAGGAGCAACAGTTGGATAAATCTATCGCAGAGAAGGAAAGGGCTCAACAGAGTTATGTGGAGGTTGCCACTAATTTAGAAGCAGCCGAAATCAGGCTAAAAGAGTGCAGCCGCGAGTTAGAAGCGGCGGAAACCGCTAATGCGGAAGCGGCACGTTTAGAGAGTGTTGCTGCTGTCAGAATGTCGCTGAATTCTGGCGATACTTGCCCGGTGTGCGGGGGGGTGCATCCTGAGAGCGATCGCCTGCCTCCTTTGCCGAATTCTAATATTGTCGATCTCACTGGTTTGCGGCAGAAATTTGCGGCGGCAAATCAGGCTTTTCAAGCTGCTCAAAGGTTGGAGGCTGAGGGAAAAAGCGCAGTTTCAGCCTGCCTGCAAAAAGAGTCGGAAGCTGCTCAAATGTTGGAATTAACTGCGAATAGAGTTGCCGAATTGCAGCAGCAAATCGCTCAAATTCTGGAAACTCCTCAGTGGGAAAGCTTGGGGTTGCAGCAGGAACTCGCAATACTTAAAGAGAGCGATCGCCAATACCGCGAAACCGAGCAGCAGTTCCAACTGGCATCATTGGAATATGATAATTGTCAGCAAAGGTTTAATTTTGCTGTGGCGACTCAAGCAGCTAAACAACAAGAATATCAAGATGCGATCGCCGAATCAGACCGCAGACAGCAGCAGTTGCAAAGTTGTGTAAATGCGCTTTATCAAATTACCGAATATCAACCTTATCCTAATTTAGCAAAAGCCTTAGAAGAAGATAAGCAAGACTTGGCTAATCTGTTGAAAGTTGCCGAAAAATCCTATCAAACTGCTCAAAATACGGTTATTCAAGCAGCAGAGAGAGAGCAACAAGCTGGAGAGGTTTTTGGACAAGCCCAGGCCCATAAACAGCAACTAAACCTGGATTGGTCAGCAAAATTAACAGCGGCTGATTTCACAGAAGAGACATTTTTAGCAGCGGTTGCGACTGTTCAGGAACAATCGCAATGGGAAAATGCTATTCGTTCTCACCGCGAATCAAAAATTCAGTTAGAGACGCGGGCGAAAGATTTGAGCGAGGCGATCGCAGGCAGAACTACCGATGAGAATAATTTAGCACAAGTGCGATCGGCAAAACATACCGCCCAAGAAAACCTCAAACAAGCCAACAACAACCGCGCCGAACTTTTAGCTTGGATTCAAGTAGCAGCTCAAAATCTCGAACAAGCCGAAAGACTGTCACAGCAAATCACAAATTTCACAGAACAAGAGCAAACTTATCACACCTTAGCGCAGAATCTCAAATCCAACGAATTTCAATCCTACATTTTAGAACATTTAGAAGCAGAATTAGTCGGCAGTGCCACATTAATTTTGCAAGAATTAACCGAAAATCGCTATAAACTAAGAAACCAAGACGGCGAATACTGGGTAGCAGATAATTGGAACGGCGGCGAAGCTAGACGAGTACGCACTCTTTCCGGCGGTGAAACCTTTGCCACTTCCTTATCAATGGCTTTAGCGTTGTCAGAAAAACTGTCTCAAGGAGCTCACTTGGGCAGCTTATTTCTCGATGAAGGATTTGGTACTTTAGATACCGAAACTCTCGAAAGCGTTACTCAAATTTTAGAATCTTTGCGGCAGCGAGAAAGGCTTATTGGAGTGATTACCCATGTTCGAGAATTGGGCGAAAGATTGCCCGCACAAGTTAAAGTATTTAAGTCGCCGCAAGGTTCTAAAATAGAATTACATAGATCCTGAAGTGGAGAGGCGCGTGCGTGAAATAGTAAACTTGCTTAAGGACGTACATTATCACTAAACCAGCTCCTACAATTACCTATAATATATGATAAAAAATCACGCGACTCGAATGCAATCGGTACAGTCGCCCATAATTCCAGTAGTTGGCGAACTGATTCGCCAAAATCCGGGAACGATATCTTTAGGACAAGGCGTAGTTTACTACAATCCGCCACAAGAATCATTTGATAAAATTCCCGAATTCTTCGCAAATCCCGACAATCACAAATACAAAGCTGTCGAAGGAATTCCACAATTACAGGATGCTATTGCAGCCAAACTCAAAACAGATAACGACATAGAAATTAATAGCAAAAACTGCATTGTCGTTACCGCCGGCAGCAACATGGGATTTACCAACGCCCTTCTCGCTATTACCTCGGCTGGAGACGAAGTTATTATCCAATCCCCTTATTATTTCAACCACGAAATGGCGGCACTTATGGCAAATTGCCGACCAGTGATAGTAGAAACCGACACCAACTATCAACTTAATATCGATGCTATAAAAAAAGCAATTACCGACAAAACGCGAGCCATCGTTACGGTTTCACCAAATAATCCCACTGGTGTTGTTTATTCGGTCGAAGCACTCCGGGAAGTTAACGAAATTTGTCGCCAGCACAACATATATCACATCAGCGATGAAGCTTACGAATATTTTACTTATAACGGCGTCAAACACTGTTCGCCCGCCGCTTTTCCCAACAGCAGCGAACATACAATTTCTCTATTTAGCCTCTCCAAAGCCTACGGTTTTGCGAGTTGGCGGATCGGGTATATGGTAATACCAGAACACTTGCTCGTTTCAGTGAGAAAGATTCAAGATACAATCTTAATTTGTCCGCCGGTAATTTCTCAGTATGCAGCCCTGGGAGCCTTGCAAATTGGTAGAGGTTACTGCGATAATTATGTAAGGGCGATCGCATCCGTGCGGCAACTCGTATTAGACGAACTCAAGACCATCCCAAACTTGTGTACAATTTCCCCAGCAGCCGGAGCATTCTACTTTTTCTTGAAAGTTGATACTGAACTCGATACAATGGAATTAGTGGAACAATTAATTCGCGAATATCACGTAGCAGTGCTTCCCGGTACAACCTTCGGCATGGATAGCGGCTGCTATTTGCGCGTTGCTTATGGTGCTTTGGAAAAAGCAACCGCCACCGCAGGTATTAGGAGATTAGTTAAAGGTTTGAAGACAATTTTAAACAAGTAAAATAGGAAATTTGAAAATGGTTGCCACTAACTTAAAAGCAAATACAAATATTCAAGATACCTCCGCTGCAAAACTGGCAGACTTGCGCGATTTGATGGCCGATTACGACTTAGATTGCTATTTCATCCCAGCGGTTGACGAACACTTAAATTTATCAGTTCCAGCAGCCAAGCAACGGCGAGCTTGGATGTGCGGTTTTACGGGTTCCGCCGGTGATTTGTTGGTGGGCAAAGATTCCGCTTGGTTGTTTGTGGATTCCCGCTATTACGAACAAGCAGAATTGCAAGTAGATACTGGAATTATTCAAATATCGAAACTGGGCTTAGAAGGAAATTTAACTTTAATTGAAACTTTAGAAAAGCTGGTTGTAGAATCAACACAAGAATCAACTAAAATTCGCCTGGGTTTTGACCCGTTTACAGTAGCGACAGAGCACTATCAAAATTGGGTGAAAAAATTCGCGAATGCAGAGATTGAACTCATACCAATCCGGGAGAATTTGACAGACAAAGTGCAATCGCAAACTCCTTGGCAAACAGCAGAGACTTTACCCGCGATTGATGCAGAACCCATATTTAGCTTACCTGCATCCCTGACAGGAGAAACCGCCGCCGAAAAATTAGCCAGAGTCAGGGAAGCGATGCAAAAAGCCAACATCGATGTGCTTCCGATTACCAACCTGAATCAAATAGCGTGGCTGTTCAACCTCCGAGGCTCGGATATTCCCCACATTCCCATTTTCATATCCTATGCCATTGTCACCACAGATTCAGCGTTTTTGTTTACAAACACCGAACGGATTTCACTAGAAATCAAGCAAGAATTGCGGGCGGATGTAACTTTGCTTCCCTACGCAGACTATCCGCATACATTAGAAACTTGCGTAAATTTGCCGAAAAAAGTTCGGGTACTTTTAGACCCGAAACACAGCACAGCAGGCACGTACCAGTTAATATTAAACCATCAAGAAGCGCAGTTCTACAACATCGAAATAGTTTTTGAGAGTCATCCGGTAGAAGGGATGAAAGCTCGCAAAAATCCGGTTGAAATCGAGCAGATGAAATCAGCCAATTTCAAAGCAAGTCGAGCTAAAACTTTGACTTTAAAGTGGTTGACAGAACAGCTAGAAAATTGTAAGGTAGTGACAGAGTTTGATGTCAAGGAAACCATCGAAAGATTTTACCAGCAAGAAACAGATTTTCAGACTTTAACTTTTAGAACGATCGCAGGTGCGGGAGCCAATAGCTCGATCGTACATTACGGAACCCCCAGCCCAGAAGTTACCTTAAAACCCGGAGAATTGCTGCTGCTTGACTCAGGCGCGCAATATTTAGCAGGTACAACCGACGATACGAGAACAGTAAGTATCGGAGAACCGACGGCGCTACAAATAGAACACTACACCACAGTCTTAATCGCGCACATCAACTGTGCAATGCAGCAATTTCCCAAAGGAACAACGGGAGCGCAATTAGATGCGATCGCCCGTGCAGTATTATGGCAAGAACAGCTAGACTACGGACATGGCACCGGGCACGGAGTCGGCGCGTTTTTAGCCGGTCACGAAGGGCCAAACGGCATCAGCAAATCTGTGCAGTATCCCCTGGAAGCCGGAATGGTAACCAGCATCGAACCGGGATATTACGAACCGGGATGGGGCGGAATTCGCATCGAAAATCTTTATGTTGTCAGGGAAATGCCCTCCAAAAACGGTACGGTTTGGTACGGATTTGAATCGCTGACGTATATTCCGTTTGAGCGCAAATTAATAAATGTCGATCGGCTGTCACAGACTCAACTCGCATGGTTAAATAATTATCACGCTTCGGTAGTCGAGAAATTGGAACCCGTACTTGATGCAGCAGCAATTGAATGGTTGAAAAAAGCCTGCGCTGCGTTAGGTAAAGCCTTGTAATTGGTCGCACATTTAACTTGTGCACCTATTTTTATTAAAACTCTTGTGGAGTGGGCTTCTAGCCCGCTCCAAAGGTACAAAATAGCAGATATCAGATAGGGACACGGCAGTGCCGTGTCCCTACTGTATTTAATCCGATATTTAATCCGAGTGAAAACTGCTATAAAGCTGGTGACAAGACTCGAACTTGCGACAGGCTGATTACAAATCAGCTAGCTTTAACTACTTTTGAGGTAAACCAACGGCTGGAAGCTCTACTAGATACCCTCTGCAAAGAAACTGGGTATGAGGCGGGTATGAAATTTACCCATACCCAAAATCATGTTTATCACCCCTGATGACAGCAAAGATGGTGTAGTAGCTAAGTACGGTAAGGTTTCGGTAGAGCGATTTCAAGGTAGCTATCGTATTCGCTGGCGGTTCAATGGTCAGCGTTACGTCATAACAGTCGGTAAAGCTGATACTGATACTACTCTCAAGGTAGCCAGTGCTAAGGCTCAAGAAATCAACAGCGATATCCTAATGGAACGCTTCGATGAGAGTCTAGCTAAATATTCCCCTAAACACGCACAAGCACTAGCACCTGTACAACGGGTAACTAAGCTCAATCTAGCTGATGTTTGGGAACACTACAAGGAAGCCAATGTACAGCGAGTAGCTAAAACAACTCAAAAAAAAGACTGGAAAGAAGTAGAGAGGTGCTTAACTAAAGTTTCCAGTGAAGCTCTTGACCTTGACAATCCTCACTTACTATTGCAGGAATTATTGGAGCATTACAGTTCCAGCACCCTAAAAAAAGCAATTGCTAACATCAATGCTGCCTGCAACTGGTCTGTTGAAACTAAGTTAATCAGTGATAATCCCTATCACAATCTCAAAAAGCAACTGCCTAAAGGACAAAAAAGCAAACGTTCTAAAGAATGCTTTGAGCCTGAAGAAGTTAAAAGCATTATTCAGTCATTCTCAAGTAATGAATTCTGTTCACCTGCTAGTGCTTACTCTCATTCCTACTACTCTGGTTATGTAGAGTTTCTAGCTTTAACAGGTTTCCGACCAGAGGAAGCAATAGCTCTCAATTGGAATGATATCAAAGAAAGAAATGGGAGGACTGTGATAGTGGTTAGCAAAGCCTACTCAAAGGGAGAGTTAAAGGATACTAAAACCTACAATACTCGAATTTTCCCTTGCAATGAACAACTTCTTAGCCTCTTAAGACGCATTCCTAAACGTCAAAATGAAAATAATCTATAGCGATCGCAAATGGTTTGTAAATCATAAATCCTGTATTATGAGGTATGTGAATCTAAGTAGGAGTTGAAATGACTCAAAAGAAATCGTCAGAAAAAATCGGAGAGGATGAAGTCGAAGCCT
>NZ_JAUBSF010000048.1:0-48754 GCF_036704615.1 Microcoleus sp. K4-B3 | reverse complement strand
GACATACAGCAGATTGCACATTAATTATTCTCTTAGTATCCCTGATTTTGGATCATTTTTTCCTTGGATTACTCTTAGGAAATGGCACGGGTAGCTTTGGCACTGCTACTCTGTTGCCACGGGGAGGAAATGCCCTCGCTGTCGCTAAATTTAATCCAGACAAGTATGACGACTTGGTTGTAGATAATGGCAATGGTTCTGTATCGATGTTTTTTGGGAGTAGCAGTGGTTTGGGTGCTCCCGTCGATCTATCTTTCGACTCGCGGATTTTCAGTACATACATTGCTGCGGAAGATTTTAACGGTGACGGCCGGCCAGACTTAGCTTTAGCGACTAATCGCGCTACGGGTTCCCCCCCTGGTAATAGTGTCGTCTCAATTCTATTGCAGAATCTTGATGGTACCTTTGCACCTCCTCAAAACTTTTTGGTAGGAATAGGGCCTAAATCTATTGCCGTCGATGATTTTGACGGCAACGGCACAAAAGACTTGGCTGTCGGGACCAATGGTAACGGCCTTTCAATTCTCCTGGGGAATGGTAGTGGGAGTTTTGCCCCGGCCAACAAGATTACAGTGGGGTCACAACTATTTTCTGTGGCTGTGGGGAAATTTAACAGCGACTCCTTCCCCGACTTGGCTGTACCGGACCTGCAGTCTAACAACCTCTCAATTCTGCTGGGAAATGGTAGCGGAGGCTTTACTACTACGGAAATTCCAGTGGGACCGAGTTTTTATTTCGTCACCGTTGCGGATCTCAATGGTGACTCCAAGCAAGACTTGGCTCTCGTGAACAGTAACAAGGTTTCAACTCTGTTGGGGAATGGCGACGGCACATTTACCAAGACTGCGGATTTAGATGCGGGATTGCAGCCTACTTCTGTGATTGCGAAGGATGTGAACGGGGACGGTTTGCCTGACTTGGCCACCACGGACTTCAATCTTAACAACGTTTCGGTGCTGCTGAATACACCCAATACAGTTAATTTCGGGGCTGCAACTTACAGCGGTACAGAAGGAACTACGGATACAGTAGTTAATATTCCCGTTACTCTCAGCGGCGGCACTCCTTTTGCTGATGTAACTGTACCAATTGCGATCGACCCCAGCAGCACAGCCACCGAAAATTCCGACTACGCATTTTCGCCTACCTCGATTACATTCCCCGCAGGTGCAACAGGTGCCGCACTCACCAAGAATATTGCAGTTACTATCAAACCTGACAATCTCCCTGAAAACGCCGAAACCGCAATCCTCAACTTGGGCACAATCACCGGAGGCGTTGCAGGTACAACCAAACAAACAACATTAAATATTGCAGCCAACGGTACTGTTTCTTATGCCATTGCCGCCGGTACTGCCAGCATTCCGGAAGGCAATACCGGCACAAAACCTTTGACTTTCACTGCTACTCGCAGCGGCAACACAGGCGGGGCAAGTAGCGTCAATTATACGATCGCCGGAACAGCTACAAACATCAGCGATTACAACAACATCGGTGGCACTTCTGGGGCAACTGCTGTTACTGGCACAATTAATTTTGCCGCCGATGAAACATCGAAAACCATTACTCTGGATGTATTAGGCGACTCCCAAGGTGAACCCGACGAAACCATAGCCGTCACCCTTTCAAATCCCACAGGCCCGGGCGTAACACCGACAATTACCACTGCTACGGCTACCACAACTATTACTAATGATGACAAAGCTGGCTTTACTGTTAACCCAACAGGATTAACTACAAGTGAAGTCGGTGGCACTGCTACCTTCACTGTCAAACTCAATTCTCAACCGACTGCTAACGTTAAATTTGGTTTGAGCAGTTCCAATGTTGCCGAAGGAACTGTTTCGACTGATAGCTTAACTTTCACTCCCGCTAACTACAATGAACCGCAACCAATAACCGTGAGTGGTGTTAACGATTTGGTAGCTGATGGCCCTCTAGCATACAAAATTGTCACGGCTGCTGCTGAGAGTACCGATGTTAATTACAATAACCTCGATCCTGAAGATGTCACCGTCACCAACAGTGACAATGAAACTCCGGGAATTACGGTGAATCCGACGGCGGGATTAATTACGAAGGAAGATGCCACCAAGGCTAACTTTACTGTGGTTTTGAATACTCAGCCAACTGCTGATGTGAGTATCCGTTTGAACACGGATAATGTTGCGGAGGGAACAGTTTACCCTGCCAGCATAACTTTCACTCCGGCTAACTGGGATACAGCGCAACCAGTAACAGTAACAGGGGTTGAGGATAGCATTGCTGACGGCGATATTGATTACAAAATTGTTACGGATGCTGCTGAGAGTACAGATCCGAATTACAGCAACAAAGATGTAGCGGATGTTAGCCTCAGCAATAAGGACAATGATACCGCTAGTATTTCTATTACTCCTACGGCAACAACTGCTACAGAAGGCGGCGCGACGGGCAGTTATGCGATCGAGTTAACATCGGATCCGAAGGCCTCTGTTACAATTAATTTTGTTAATGCCGGAGGTCAAATAAAGCCGATCGACTCTGTTACCTTTGACAGCAGTAACTGGAATATTCCCCAAACAAGGATTGTCACTGCTACCGACGATAGCAAAGCCGAAGGTACGCACACCAGCACGATCGCTCACACTGTTACCACTACCGACACTAAGTATAGCGGCACAACAATTCAGGATGTCAGTGTAGCGATTACCGACAACGACACAGCAGGTGTCAGCATTACACCTACGAGCACAACTGCTGCTGAAGGGGGTGCGAATGGCAGTTATGAGCTCAAATTAACGTCGCAGCCGATCGCCCCGGTAACTATCACTCTCACAACAGGTGAGCAGATTCAGGCGATCGCCCCTATCACTTTCACTACCGATAATTGGAATGTCGTTCAAATTGTTACGGTGAAAGCTGTTGATGATACGGTTGTCGAAGGCGCGCACAGCGGCAATATCACTCACAGTGTGAGTGGGGGTGATGCTAAGTATAATTTAATTGGGGTTGCAGGGGTGACAGTGGCGATCGCTGATAATGATGTAGCGCCACCGCCACCGCAACCACCAATACTGCCACCGCCGACGCCAACGCCGACAACTGGCACTCCGACGCCAACGCCGACAACTGGCACTCCGACGCCGACGCCGACACCTGGTACTCCGACGCCGACGCCGACACCTGGTACTCCGACGCCGGCACCTGGTACTCCGACGCCGACACCTGGTACTCCGACGCCGACACCTGGTACTCCGACGCCGACGCCGACACCTGGTACTCCGACGCCGACGCCGACACCTGGTACTCCGACGCCGACACCTGGTACTCCGACGCCGACGCCGACACCGCCGACACGTGTTGGTACCATCGACACACAGAAGAATTGGTGTGGTGTAGAAGCTGGATTGGATAAACTTGAGAAAATTCTTGACGACCAATTACAGGCAGTTAACCTACCCATTGTCGGCCCGCTCAAGAACATTTCCCCAGATTTTATTAGCAATATCAAGACTAAGCTAGTCGATACGATTAAAAATCAGGGAAATCAAACTCTGAGCCAGTTAGAAACTAGCCTCCGCGCTGCTCTGGGATCGAACTACAATGTTGCTCTAACTGGGAATTCTAATGCTGATGAAAGTACCTTGCTAATTACTCTGGGCAGGCAATATCAGTTTCCCGACATCAATCTCTCGAAAAACTTAGGAGTACCGGCATTAAGCTTAGATGTAGATGGAAAAGCCCAATCAAAATACAACTACAACTTGTCCCTAGGAGTTGGTGTTAGTAAAGATTTCGGCTGCTACATAGATACTGACAAAACCAAGTTAACCGCCAACATTGACTTGGGCCTAAATGACCAATTCAAGGCAAAAGGCAACTTAGGTTTTTTCCAAGTTGACCTGGCAAACGATACCAAAAACCCGACTAAAGTCGATGCCAACCTTGAAGTCAAGCTCAATGACTTAGACAATCTGGGCGGCCCGAATGATGGAGATCGCCTCACCTTGCCAGAACTGCAAGGCAGCTATCAGTTTAAAGACTTATTTAAAGCAAACTTAACGAGCAATGCTAATCTCGGTCTCACAGCAAAAACCAGCATCAACGGCAATGCTGCATTCCCCTCCTATAACTTCGACTTAGCAGTTAATTGGCCACTCCTAAATTACGCTAACGGTCAATTAACCGGGCCGCAAAAGCCCACAGTTGCATTTAACAATATGCAACTTGATTTGGGGACATTTGTCAATAATTTTGCCAAACCAATTGTCGGTAAAATTTCCGATGTCATTAAACCATTTCGACCAGTTATCAACTTTCTGAATGCCGACACCAAGTTACTATCTAAACTAGGTATAGCGAAACCCTTCGATAAAAATGGAGATGGTAAAGTCAGTGTACTAGAACTGGCAGCAAAAATCTCTAATACTGATATCGATACTAGCTTTTTAGATGCGGTTGCCAAGGTTGATAAAGTTGTTGATTTGGCAAACCAAATAGCAAACTCTCCCGACAAAATCGACTTGGGTTCCTACACTCTGGGGAATATAGATGTTGCCGATAACAGTGCGAATCTTCAAAATGCTTCCCCAGTGCCAAAAACGGCTCTACAGCAAACCGCCAGCCAACAAATCAACTCCAAAACAGGTGGCAAGGTCAAGGAATTCTTAAATGCTTTACAAGATATTGATGGCTTTGATATCCCACTCTTGACCAAACCGGAAACCGCGATTCAATTGCTGATAGGTAAACCCGATGTGTCGCTCTTCACCTATCAGATACCTAAACTGGCCGTTGACTTTAATATTGAGAAAAACTTTCCGATTTGGGGACCGATCGAGGGTTTACTTGAAGGCAAATTTAGTGCTTCAGCTCACCTAGGATTTGGGTACGATACCTACGGACTAAACGAGTGGAAAAACTCTAATTTTGCTTCGGGTTCTGCTGGCAAAGTTTTGGATGGATTTTATGTGAGCGATCGCGAAAATGCTGATGGTACAGGGCCAGATGTTGACGAACTCAGTCTTGACGCTAGTATTGCCGTGGGTGCTCAGATAGATGTTGGCATTGCCGAGGGTTCTGTCAAAGGTGGAATTGAAGGAAAAGTCGGCATCGATCTGATCGATATTGGAGAATTCCAGCCCAAACAAGGCGGTGACGGCAAAATCCGAGCATCAGAAATTGCTTCCCGCATCAGCAAACCCTCGGAACTGTTTGATGTAACAGGACAAGTAAATGCTTTCTTGGGTGCTGATGTCAAAGCTTTGCTACCAACAACATGCCAACAAACCATTGCAGGAACAAAAATTAGGACGCCGTTCGGTTATATAGTCATCACCCGTGACCGCACCATAACTATTCCTTGCTTAGATTACAAAACAGTCTACGATAATCACTTTGCCACATTTAAACTAGCTGACTTTAGTTTGGGGCCGAGTTCTAGCACTAGGGGCAGAGCAATTAACGGTTACATTGCCGGGGCGACAGTCTTCTTCGATGCCAACTTTAATGGAATCAAAGATGAAAACGAACCGTTCTCAATTACTAACGCCGATGGCAGCTTTGACTTAGATGTCTCTCTTGACAAATTCGACAAAAATAACAGCGGCGACCTCGAACCGGATGAAGGCAGAATTGCCATTATCGATGGCATAAATACCTCTACTTATTTGCCACAGCAAACGCCCCTATTTGCCACACCAGATGCTATTGTCGTCACTCCGTTAACTACCCTAATGACCGAGTTGGTGGAGCAAGGTACTGACCCTAATCAGGCGCAAATTCAGGTTAAATCTGCATTGGGACTGTCGTCGGCAATTGACTTGACTAGCTACGATCCGCTAGCAGCAATTACTCAAAACGATCCCAATGGTTTAGCGGTTTATGCAGCACACGCTCAGGTACAAAATACCATTGTCTCAATCACAGATTTAATTAGCGGTGCTGCAACTACTGATAAAAATGAAATTGCCTCTAGCGTAATTTCCACCATAGCCAATCAAATTAAAACTGGCACTCTAGACTTAAGCAATTCCACCCAATTGCAGGCGATTATTCAGTCGGCAACCAGTCAACTGCAAGTACCGCAACTATCTAATATTGCTTCGGATGCTGCCCAAATTATTGCCGAGGGAAATCAGCGAATTAGTGATCTCGCATCCAGCAATTCTTCGCCCTCAGATGCCGCGACAGAAATCGCCCGCATCCAAAAAGTCGCACAAGGACAAGTAGCCCAAGATTTAGTGCAAGTCGCAGCCGGAAATAAAACGATTCAGTCGGCGATTTCCGAAAATACTGGTGCATCTCTAACTACCAAAATCCAGTCGGCGACAGCTAACAATCCAACAGTCCGTAATACTTTAGATACTGATGACTCCAGTACACCATCTACACCCGATGAACCATTCCCAGAAAGCGGTATTGAATTCGTTAAAGATGGGGAAAATACTACCGAAAGCACCGATGGCGATGATACCCTCATGGGCAGCGCTAGCGATGATATATTGCGCGGTAGAAAAGGAAATGACTTGCTGTTTAGTCTTGATGGCAACGATTGGATCAATGGCAATCAAGGCAACGACTTGACAGATGGTGGAACTGGGGACGATACGCTTTACGGCGGCAAGGGTTTTGATACCTTGACTGGTGGTGCGGCTAGTGACTTCCTTTCTGGCAATCGAGGTGAAGATATCCTAATTGGTGAAAAAGCCGACGATACCCTCTACGGCGGTCAAGGCAATGATATTCTGCTAGGAGGTCAGGGTAACGATTTCCTCAGTGGCGATTTGGGGAATGATACCTTAGTAGGGGACGTAGGGAGCGATCGCTTCTTATTATCTACCAATTCTGGTATTGATACTGTTGCTGACTTTGAAGTCGGTAAAGACTTGTTAGTATTGGGTAACGGGCTGACTTTCTCGCAATTAGCCATTGTCCAAGATAGCGGTGCAACTTTAATCCGGTTTGCACAAACAGGGGAGATTTTAGCTTCTCTGGCCGGAGTTTCTGCTAGCAGTATTAGTGCCGTTAATTTCGGCTTAATTTGAGTAGGGACACGGCATTGCCGTGTCCTCAATTGCTCAATTGCCGTGTCCTCAATGGCAGTGTTGTCGATAGTTATATTCGATTGGGCGAGGGCGTTGAACCCTCGCCCTTGCTACGACATTTTGGGGTAGGGAAACGGCATTGACGTGTCCTTCGTAGCCGTGTTGTCGATGGTTATATCCGAGGGGGGTAAATCGGGCAATTTCATCATCCAATTCGGTTGATTTTACCCGTTACCCGAAATTAGGACACGGCAGTGCCGTTTCCCTACAATTAATAATCGGGTGATGCTTACATCCTCGCGATGAAGATTGATTATTTTGGGGTAGGGAAACGACAATGCCGTGTCCTCCGTTGCGGTTTTTCGGCTGACAGTCAACAGTCAACAGTCAACAGTCCTTCCGGTGCAACCAGAATTGATTTAACCTAACCTTTCACATCAGCACCGCTGATATCGCATTCCCGGTAACTGCGAAACTAATCCCAACAATTCCAACTGCAAAAGTATACTCGAAACTGTTCCCGCTTCCAATCCCGCTGCTTCGACAATTGTATCAAAAGAAATCGGCCCAGATTCGATCGCACTTAACACCTTAGCCAATTCCGGCTCCAACGGCGGCCCTTGCTTCTCAAGCGTCGGATTTAGTGGAAATAGCGACAACTGCTCGGCTCTATCCAATTTTGGCATAGCTCCGAGCATTTCCAACAACCTGTCTTCGCTTAAGAGTCGATCGCTACTCGGCAGAATCGGATGAGCACCTTTACTCAGCAACTCCAAACACCCAAAGGAACGCTCATCATCCAATCTTGCCGTCAAAACATACACATCCCGGCAAAAATCATTGGCTTGATAAGCAGTAATTAACGCGCCCGATTTGTGCGGAGCTTCTATCACTATTGTAGCGCGGCTTAACCCAGCAATTATGCGATTTCGGCGCGGAAAATTAGTTCTATTCGGTTGAGTACCCGCCGGATATTCGCTAATTGCCAATCCCTGCTGCAAAACGCGATCGCACAACCTCTCATTCGGCTTAGGATAAACGATATCGACCCCAGTTCCAAATATAGCCAAAGTCCTGCCTCCCGCCTCCAAACAGCTTGTATGAGCCTCTGTATCAATGCCAGCCGCCAATCCCGAAACAACAGTAAAACCGCTTTTAGCTAAAGCCGTACTAATTTTGCGAGTCCACCTTCTGCCGTATTCCGAAGGGCTGCGAGTGCCAACAATTGCCACCGTCGGCGTAATTCCTTGATTCTCTTTTACATCGACTAAACCGCGATAGTACAGCACAGGCGGCGGATTTGGAATTTCCAATAATAAGCGGGGGTAATCTGGATCTGCGGGCGTCCAAAAACAGGGATTTTTTATAAGATGTTTTTCGATAAATTCTTCGGGATTGAGTTTAGCTCGTTCTTGCAAAATTGTTTCAATTATCTGCTTGCCCAACCCTTCGACTCGCATTAAATCTACTGGTTTTGCCGTCCAAGCTTCTGCCAAACTATTGAAATTTTGTTGCAATCTTTGCAACAAAATCGGCCCGATACCGTTAATTTGCGACCATGCCAACCAGTAAGCGCGTTCTTCTACCAACGAGTTACCCTCAACTTATCTGAGAATAATTTTATCATTTTTGGTTGAATATATTAGGGAAACGGCACTGCCGTATCCTGTATTTCCACAGATAGTCGGATCGGGAAAAGGCACTGCCATGTCCTGTATTTCCACAGATGCCCGGGTAGGGACACGGCAGTGCCGTGTCCTGTATTTCCACAGATTTAAAACTGTTATATAAATATTTTTTTACGAACCGCGAAGGCGCTAAGAACGCGAAGGGAATTAAGAGGGAGGTTGACAATTACTGGCTAAGTTTTCCAATCGACAAAACGGGCGTAAATATAAGCAATAAGTTCTCCGATCACAGTCCGAAAACCTTCGCTCGATTTCCACCATTCTTGTGGATCGTAATCTTGCGTTTCAGCAGATATAATCCCGACTTTAATCTCAGGATTCAGGACTTCTTTGAAAACAATCCAACTTCTGCGGGCGTGAGTGCCAAAAGAATAAAGATTAATTGACTCAACTTTTAGGGCAGAAGCAGCCAGCCAATCCCGAAGTGCGATCGCAGAAGCAGCAGTGCGGTGTTTGACAACACTCGCTGCTGGTACAGCTACTACTTTGTTTTTATCAAATCCTAGCGCAATACAAGTCGCGGCAGTCAGTTCGGCATAATTTTTATATTCAGCCAGATAGTAGCCTTTACTTAAAGGAACTCCTGTGGTAATTAATTGGCGGTATTTGCCTTTTTTGAATTCGGCGATCGCACTTTCGATTGCATAATCGGGTAACCAGCCTTCGACAACCAATATATCTGCTTTAATGGGCGCATTTACCGCCAAAAACGGATGGATATTTGTGAGAATTAAGAGCATTGCAATTATTAATACCATCAGAGCAATTACCCAAACTTTCCTGGTAATTGCCCACATTTCTCGGCGGATTAGACTAATTTTGATTGTGAGTTTTCGCAGTATGGCAAAATTCATATAGCAGATGTTGAAGGAAGAAGCAAGTCAGCTCTTCTTCCTTCTTCTATACTATTGGTGTTTCAGATACTCAAAAACGCTTTTATCCCCGATATCTTGTGGCATCGGTTGAAAAAACTTGCGCACAGCAAAGATGATAAACAAAGCCGCCCAAACTGCTAACAAGAACTGTTCATTTTCGGCTGACAGAAAGCCGAAAATATGTCCTAAAATTAAGAGAGGAACTCCCGGAGTCAAAAACTTAGTTTCTAGGCGGTTAAAGCAGAATGCTTCCTTAAAATAAACGCCATTTAAGGCGGCAAAAGTAAAGCCAATTCCCCACAACGTGGCTGGATGTTCGTACACTGCTAAAGCTAGAGGTTGGCTGCTTTGTAACGCCACAAACAATGCTGCCGCGCCGCCGATCGCCCAAAACGCCTGTAGTGCTCGGTGCAGCGCAATCATGTAAATGTGAATAGTTGCCAAGCTGACGCCTAAAGCTATCCAGAAACAAGCAAAAACAGGTGTTACAGCTTGGATTGCAATCGGGTTGTCGCCCTGTTGCAGCACCAGAGTAGCGCCGATCGCAAAACACAGCGCCGCCACCCCCAATCCAGCGCGGTAAATCAACACTCCCGTGCGATCGCTTTGAGTAATCGTAAACTCGCCGAATTGTCCTTGATAGACTTCCGATTCATCAGGCGATTTCAGTAGTTGCATTACAGCTTCCTCCTATTAGACACGAATGTACTTCTGCCAAGATATACTTTATTGATAAACCGATATAGCGAGACCGAGCGATGCCTAAATTTAACAAGCCTAAACTTAACCAGCCTAAACTTAACCAGTCTAAAGTTAACAAATCTAAATTGGACGATCGCCCAGATCAAAGCAAATCCCTTCCTTCACAATCCGAACTTCCTCCAGTTCAGCTTGATGAAACCATTGTAGCAGGCAGAAGACCGAAACCGCTAAACGACTTCCAGCGCCTGCTGGCGGAAGTACCCGAATTTAGCTCGGGGTTCGATCCAGAAATGTTCGCCCATCTCCATGAAAGTATCCCCTTTAGTCTCAAGCAATTTGAAAGTAAAATTAGGAAAATTTTAGGCTCGAAAAATATTGATGTCAGCCTTGAAAATTCAGCCAAATATCTAGAGTACATCAAGCAAAATATTCAACTTCCGTGCCACGTTACCGGCATAGAAGAGTTTGAATGGGAAGAAGAATATACAATGGGTTCTGGCAGTAAAAAAGAATATGCAAGGCTCAAAAAAACTCAACCTTCTTCTACTGATAGATTCAAAATTAATCGGTTTGAGGATTTTAGGGTTGAGGAAGAAGGCATATTTGTGGAAGTGCAGCGCGTCGGCGAGTGCCAAAAGTTTATGTTGCCTTTATCCGAGTTAGAATCAGTTGATATGATTTCCCCGAACAATCAGTTATTAGATGACTATGCCGTGTGGATTGCCAATTATTAAGGAAGTCTTGGAAGAGGGAGATAGAGGGAGAAGAGGAGAGGGAAAAAATCTTCACGCTTGACTTATTCCCTCAACATCTATCCGTTAAATTCGTTGCCGAACTTCTTAATTAAATTGCAGCCACAAAGTGCGATCGCGAAACCAAAGCCAAAGCTTCAACCAAACTGCGAACAGCCGCAATCATCGCCACTTCGCTATTAAGTTGGCTGACAGCAGAACCGACACCAATACCAGCAGCGCCGGCTCCAATAGCGAGCGGTGCGGTGACGCTGGAGATACCAGAAGCGCAGAGTACGGGGACGGATACGGCGCGGGAAATTTCAAAGGCGGCGGCCAAAGTAGGCGCTGCTTTTTCAATTAATCCCAAGGTGCCGGCGTGAATTGGTTGGGCGCTGGTGCCACCTTCAGTTTGGATGATGTTAGCCCCAGCTTTGACTAATTCTATTGCTAACTGCACTTGTTTGTCGAGTTCCAAAATGTGGGGAACTGTCACAGAAAGGGTGATGTTCGGAAATAGCGATCGAGTTTCGCGAGTCAACTCCAAAACTTCCTCAGCTTCAAAGCGGCGGCCTACTGCGTAGAAAGCATCAAAGTTGCCAATTTCAATCAAATCAGCGCCAGCTTCTACCGCAGGCACAAATTTTTCTGGTTCCACAGCCGATACACAAATTGGCAAATTTGTCAACTGTTTTGCCATCAATACCAAATCTCGATCGGCCGCAATATCGACAAAGGAAGCACCGCCGAGATCCGCTGCTTTGACGACAGCCGCAACGTTCGCGGCATCAAAATTATTTAAACCGCTGATAATTTTCAGGGCGCGGTCTTGCTCAAATGCGCGCTGCAATTTAGAATTTACACTCATCGTTAGTTTTCCAACTCAAAAAATTTCTTAGACTTATTTTGACACGGATTAGAACAATTTTTGATTTTTAATTCTTAATAGCGATAAGGTGCAACCTAAGCACCATACATAGGTCGGTTATGCCTCCAAGACTGTATTTTTGATTTTTATAGCAACCGCCAAGACAGTTAGAACGTTCTTAATTGCTGCAACTATTGTTGTGACTGCATTTCCACATCGATCTTCTTCCCTCTTCCCTCTTCCTTATTCCCTATTCCTGACATCCGTTACATCCGTTACATCCGAAGAAAGCGAATCCGTTGCCGAACTTCCCGGCTGTCGAAATTTGTGCACATCTTTGATAACTTGTGCCCAGCCGTCAGAGAGAGATTCGAGAATACGAGATCCCTTTTCTTTCGTCGCCGCCGTCGCATCGCCCAACACACCACTTTCAGTCAACTCTCGCGTCAGCCAAGCAAAAGGCAAATTCCCTTCCATACTCAGCAAACTGTCGATCGGCAAATTTTTCGGATATTCTGTAACAGCCAGTTCCATTTTCACCTGCGACGGCAAAATTGCCAACATCAAACTCGTTTCTGCATCACCAGCGTGAATCCCAAACTCCAACTCCGTCGCACTCAATAACTCAGCAGCAACATTTGGAACCCGCCAAACGAACAGCGGAAAAACCGAAAAATCCTGATATTTTTGATGAATATCCCGCGCCGCAATTTCCATCACCTGCGGCTGTCCGCCGTGACCATTCATTAACACTAATTTCCGAAATCCTGCCCGGTAAATACTGTCTGCAATTTCACCGATTACTGCTAAAAGTGTTTGAGCACTGAGCATAATTGTACCAGGAAAATGGCAGTGTTCGTTCGACTTGCCGTAGTACAAAGGCGGCAAAGCATAAGCGGGAATATTTGCCTCTAACTTTGCCAGCGCTTTGCCTGTCACAGCCGCGCTAATTGCCGCATCTACAATTAAAGGCAAATGGGGGCCGTGCTGTTCTATCGCACCTAGGGGCTGAATTATAACTGTATTTTCCTTGTTCGGCATAGACTGAATTTCTGTCCAAGCCAGATATGGAAAAAAACGTGATTCGGGAATAAAATTGTGCATATTATTGTGGCGGCAAGAGCATAGGCAACCAAGGCAATAAACTAGCCTGAAAACTAAAAAGTAATTTCCAAGATAGATCGCATATTCTGTATGTGGGTAGATAATATAGAAATATAGCAGATGCTTTAACAGCGCGCTGATAGACGGACGCTCGCCAGCTCAGACCGAAAGACGTAGAGATGACTAATTGATGGAAGCTTGGCAAACCCCACAAACTAATTCAACCGACATTCCGATCGCCGAGGAACTGTCGCGCCGCACTCCTCGATCGCACGATCTCAAAGCAGAAAACCGGGCGCTGCAAAAGCTGGCTCGACAACTGGCAACCTCGCCGCACACACTGCTCAAAAAACTGGTGACCATCGCTCAAGATTTGTGCGGGGCAGGAAGCGTGGGAGTCTGCTTGCTAGAAGAAAATGCCAGTTCCGGACAAATATTTGGCTGGGAAGCCTTGGCGGGCGCGTGGGAAGCCGCAGAACACACAAACACACCCCGCAAATTGCGTTTGTCGGGAGCGGTTCTCGATCGCCAAACTCCCCAGCTTTACTTCGCTCCAGAAAAATACTTTACCGACTTGCAGCAGCTAGAATTGCCGATCGCCGAAGCGTTAGTTGTGCCGCTGCAAGCAGAAAATCAACCGCTGGGGGCAATATGGATTGTATCTCACGATTCCGATCGCCAGTTCGATGCCGAAGACTTGCGGATCGCGATCGCCCTAGCAGACTTTGCCGTTGCCGCCGTACAAATCGATCGCGCCGATCGAACCAAAGAAGCTTTGTTCGATCGCGAAGAACGCTGGCAGCTAGCCTTGCAGGGGAACAACGACGGCATTTGGGATCAGAACCTGCAAACCAATTGCCAGATCCTGAGCGATCGCGGTTTAGAGATTTTGGAACGTCGGCCCGAAGAAGTCAAGGACTTCAGCCAATATTTGAGCTACATTCATCCCGATGATTTGGAGATAATGCAAAGCAATTGGCAGCAGCACTTGGATCGAGAAACCTCACATTACTGCTGCGAGTACCGCGTTCGCTGTCGCGACGGGCGCTACAAATGGATTTTAGTCAGAGGGCGAGCAATTTGGGACGAGTCAGGCAATCCCCTGCGGGCTGTGGGTTCCGTGACAGATATCAGCGATCGCAAACAAACTGAAATTGCCTTAAAACAAAGCGAAGAACGTTTGAGCGTCGCCATCGAAGGCTCAGGCATGGCAACCTGGGATTTAGACGTGCGAACAAATCGAGTAATTTGGTCGGCGACCCATTTCAGCATTTTCGGCTGCGAACAGACACCGGATGGCGAAACAACCTTCGCTGTGTGGCAAAACTGCGTGCATCCAGATGACTTAAAGCAAGTCCTGCAGGCAATAGAAACTGCTCGGCAAACGAGATCGCTCTACTCCCCCGAATACCGCATCATCCGGGCAGACAACGGAGAAATCCGCTGGTTGAGCGCGTTCGGGCGCTATCTCTACGACGCGGCAGGCGAAGCAGTGCGGTTTATCGGAGTATTATTTGATGCTACCGATCGCAAAAAAGCCGAACTCGCGCTGCAACAGAGCGAGCAAACCGTGCGCCGTCAACTTCTAGAGATAGAGTCGCTCTACCAAACAACTCCCGTGGGTTTGGCCGTTTTAGACACAGATTTGCGGTTCGTCCGGATCAACCAGCGGTTTGCGCAAATGAACGGCTTGGCTGTAGAAATGCACATCGGCCGCACCCTGCGCGAAATTGTCCCCGACTGGGCAGACACAGCCGAACCTTTGTTGGGCAACCTTCTAGACACCGGAGAACCGATCCGGAATTTTGAACTCACGGGTAAAACCAGGGCTCAACCCGCTGTTGTTCGCACTTGGCTCCAGAATTGGTGGCCGCTCAGAGACAGGGGCGCAGAGATTGTCGGGATTAATGTCGTGGTACAGGAAATTACCACTCGCAAAATGGCCGAACTCGCCTTGCAAGAAAGCTACAACCGTTTCCAATTAGCTACAAGGGCGATCGACGGCATGGTGTTTGAGTGGGATTTCCCATCGAACTCAGTTTACCGTTCCGAGGGACTGTCCTCGATCGTCGGTGTCTGCCCAGAGGACGCACCCGCCACACCAGAGTGGTGGAGAGAACGCATCCATCCCGTCGATTTTGCGCGCATCCAAGCCGGGGCGGACTCAATCTTAAGTGCTGAGCGCTACGAAATCGAGTACCGAGTGCGGCACCAAGACGGGCGCTGGATCGATGTTTGGGAGCGCGGCTGTTCGATCCGCAATCAGCAAGGTGAAGTGACCAAAATAGTCGGCTTCACCAGCGACATTACCAAGCGCAAACAAACAGAAGCAGCACTGCGCGATCGCGAAACCCACCTGCAGTTGATTCTAGACAGCGCCAAAGACTACGCCATCTTCACCCTCGACATCGGCGGACACTTTACCAGTTGGAACGCAGGCGCCCAGAGATTGCTGGGCTATACCGAAGCTGAAATCGTCGGCCAGCACGGACGAATCATCTTCACCCCAGAAGACTCCGCTGCCCGAAAGCCGGAAGCAGAAATGCACAGCGCCCTGACTCAGGGAAAAGGAGAAAACGAGCGCTGGCACCTCCGCAAAGATGGCAGTCGCTTTTGGGGCAGCGGGCTGGTGATGCCCCTGCGCGACGCAGCCGGCGAGGTGCAAGGTTTCCTGAAAATCATGCAGGACAAAACCGAGCGCCGGCAAATAGAAGAAGCACTGCGGCAAAGCGAAAATCTCTACCGCACCCTCGCCGATGGCGTCCCGGAATTAATGTGGATCAACACCGCCGACGGCAGGTTAGAGTTTTGCAACCAACACTGGAAAATCTACACGGGCCTGAGGCCAGCAGAATTGCCGCTGGCTGCGCCGGTGCTGCACTTATTTCATCCTGAGGATCTGCCAACAGTTGTCGCCACGCGCAGCAAGGCGATTGAAGCAGGAGAAGCCTACGAATTCGAGTGTCGGGTGCTGCGGTTTGACAGCACCTACCGCTGGCATTTAGCGCGACTTGTACCCATCAAAGACGCGAAGGGACAGGTGGTGCAATGGGCCGGGATCGGCATTGATATTGACGATCGCAAACGAGCCGAAGAAAGCTTAGCAGAAAGCGACCGCCGCTTCCGCTTCCTAGCTGAGTCGCTGCCCCACCTGATTTGGAACGTAGACTCCGCCGGAGAAATTCGTTTTACGAATCAACAAAAATGGTTGGAATATCTGGGAATGTCTTACGAGGAAGCCGTTGACAACAATTGGGACTCCCTGGTGCCGCCGTCCGATGCAGCACAAGCTTTTGCCCGCTGGCAAGAGTGTCAAATCACTGGAGAAGTTTATCAAGTTGAGCTGCGCCTGCAGCGGGCAGCAGACCAAATGGAACGCTGGCATTTGTCCCGCGCCGTGCCAATTCGGGGCGCGGGGGGGCAGGTTGTCGAGTGGATCGGCACGAATACCGATATTCACGATCGCAAACAAGCCCAACTGAACCAGCAGTTTCTCTCCGAGCTCGAAGTCCGCTTGCGGCAGCGCTCTAACCCCGCCGAAATGTTGTCGGAAGCGATGAACAGTTTGGGAGAATATTTAAAGGTCGATCGCTGCATATGGCACGAAATCGATGTAGAAGCCGATCGGGCAATTGTCCGGCAAGACTGGCACCAGTCCGACCTGGCCAGCACCGTCGGCACCTATCAAATCTCAGACTTTAAGACCCCAGAACTGAAAGCTCTCTCTATGGCAGGTCAAACACTTGTCATCTCAGATATCGCTAATGACCAGCATACAGCACATTTTTTCGATAACTACGGTGCCGTTGCCATTCGCGCTTTGGTCGATGTTCCCTGCCTTCAGGAAGGGCACTGGGTGGCTCTTTTGCTGGTGGCATCAAAGGCGGTTCGGCACTGGCGGGCAGATGAAGTTTCGCTGATGCAAGAAGTGGTGGCTCGCCTCTGGACGGTGATCCTCCACGCGCGAGCCGTGCATGAGCTGCACGAAAGCGAGGCTCGGTTCCGCGCTCTAGCTGACAACATCGCTCAGTTGGCCTGGATGACAGATGCTGCTGGGGGGATTTTCTGGTACAACCAGCGCTGGTTTGACTATACGGGCACCACCCTAGAGGCAATGCAAGGCTTGGGCTGGCAGCAGGTGCAGCACCCGGAACACGTCGATCGCGTTCTCGCAAAATTTAGGCGCTGCATTGAAACAGGCGAACTCTGGGAAGATACTTTCCCCTTGCGCGGCAAAGACGGATCTTACGGCTGGTTTCTCTCCCGCGCCGTGCCGATTCGCGACGACGGAGGCAAGGTGCTGCGCTGGTGCGGCACAAACACCGACATTACCGATCGCAAAGTTGCAGAAGCGGAACGGGAACGCCTTCTAGCGCGGGAAAAGGCAGCGCGGGAAGAAGCAGAACGCGCTAACCGCGTCAAAGATGAATTTTTGGCTGTTTTGTCCCACGAATTGCGGACTCCCTTAAACCCGATTGTGGGCTGGACTAAGCTGCTGCGATCGAACTGTCTGACACCGGAAAAGCAGCGTTACGCCTTAGAGACGATCGAGCGCAACGCCACACTGCAAACCCAGCTTATCGAAGATTTGCTCGACGTGTCGGGGATTCTGCAAGGTAAGGTCAGCTTGAATATTGTACCTGTGGATTTAGCCGGGGCGATCGGCGCTGCTATTGAAACGGTGCGTCTGGCGGCGGAAGTCAAGTCGATTCAAATCAGCACTCAATTTGCACCGAATCTCGGCCCGGTGTTGGGCGATGCGGGGAGACTTCAGCAGGTAGTCTGGAATTTGCTGTCAAATGCCGTCAAGTTCACCCCACCCGGAGGCAAAATCGAAGTCGATCTCGATCGGGTTGACACCGACGCCCAAATTACTGTAACTGATACGGGAAAAGGTATCGAACCAGATTTTCTGCCCTATGTATTCGACTACTTCCGGCAAGCTGACAGCACGATGACGCGCAAGTTTGGCGGATTGGGTTTAGGATTGGCGATCGTCCGCCATCTCCTCGAACTCCACGGCGGCACGGTGAAATCGGACAGTGCAGGCGAAGCACAAGGCGCCACATTTACCGTCAGGATACCCCTGATGCCCGTGCAACCTGCGACAATTCCTGCGGCGGCTGCGCCGGAGCAATTCTTCAATTTGAGCGGTATCAAAGTGTTAGCGGTGGATGACGATGCCGATGCGCGAGATTTGGTGGTTTTTCTGCTTGAAAATTGTGGGGCAAGCGTTACAGCAGTTTCTAACGCCGCCGATGCCTTGGCGGTTTTAGCTCAGTCTGTGCCGGATTTGCTGTTGAGCGATATTGGAATGCCTGACACGAACGGTTATCTGTTGCTGCGGCAGGTTCGGGATCTGGCGCCAGAGCAAGGGGGACTCGTTCCGGCGATCGCCCTCACCGCTTATGCTGGAGAAATTAACTATCAGCAGGCGCTGGCTGCAGGCTTCCAGCGGCACCTTTCTAAGCCTTTTGACGTGGACAAGTTGGTGCAGGCGATTTGGGAGGTACTCGGTCGATCGGGCGGAAACAACATTATTTAAGGTCTTTTTATGTCTGAAAAGTCTTTATTTAACGAACCGCGAAGACGCAAAGAACGCGAAGGAAGAAAGGAAGAAGAAAGGAAGAAATAAATAATATCAAATCCGGTTAGATTTGAGATTTTGCACCATTCTCAATAAAGATTTTATGGGCGGCGTCGGAGCAACGGCACATAAGAAAATCCATCTATTGTGAAACAAGCCGGAAAGCCTATCCTTGACAACGGTGCAATATCTCAGATGTAACCAATTTTATAGTCGTTCGATCGCGCCTCATCTCAAACAAAAAAACCTCACAGATGGAGGTTTTTTGATGATTATTGGCGATCGTCGGACAGGTTAAAACATCCTGTCCCTGCATGATGCCCACAGCCCTAAGACTCGATTATTAGCGGTAGTCAGTACGCACGGCTGGATCGCGATCGCCCGTTGTAGTGGTATAGCGGACTGTTTCTTCGCGTTTGCGGGGAATCAAACCTAACAAACCGGACAAGCCAAGCAATCCCAACCATCCCCAGTCAAAATCGCGATCTGTCTCAGCATTGTAGACATCGGAGCGAGGAGTTGTGGTTGTGGTGGTGCTGTTAGTACCGGAAGTAGTACCGCCAGTTGTATCTGTCTGAGCAGAAGCAGGCAGATGAGCGGGTGCTATGGCTAAACCAGCAGCTATAATACTTGCACCGATTGCTTTGGATAAATCAGAACGTTTCATAATTCAAATGCTCTCTGTTGGCAAAAATCTTTAACTATCATCACTATATCGATCGGCTATTAAAGTTAAATCCACCTCTAGCAGTAAACATTGTGATGTTCCACGTATAACTACAGATTGATATCATTTTTTTAGCAGGCGCACGAAATTAAAGATTGCTCGCGGAGGCACTCCGGCACTAGAAATCGCGGGTCTGGCACCTGACTCGGTTATGAGGCACTCCCGCACTCCCGACAACAGACAAGGTGTTGTTGACAAAAAAAGGTAAACTCAGATATTGCACAGACAACTGTTGGAACTCGATCGACGGAGATCAAAACTTTTGGGTATAGAGCTACGCAGCTACGTATTTCTAGACAACTTGCAGCCTCAGCACGCAGCATACATCGGCACCATCGCCGCCGGATTCTTGCCGCTGCCGGGGGATGCGTCGCTGTGGATAGAAATCTCGCCCGGTATCGAAATTAACCGAATTACCGATGTCGCCTTAAAATCAGCCTCCGTGCGCCCGGGAGTGCAGATAGTCGAACGCTTGTACGGCCTTCTGGAAGTACACTCAAGTCAGCAGGGGGAAACGCGGGCCGCAGGCAAAGCAATTCTAGAATTCATGGGAGTCCGCAGAGAAGAAGGTATCAAACCGCGAGTGATTTCCAGTCAAATTATTCGCAACATAGACCCCCACCAAACACAATTAATCAACCGCACCCGCCGCGGACAGTTGCTGCTAGCGGGACAAACGCTTTACGTCTTAGAAGTAGAACCGGCTGCTTATGCAGCGCTGGCGGCCAATGAAGCAGAAAAAGGCGCATCTATTAACATCTTAGAGGTTCAGGCTGTAGGCAGTTTCGGACGGCTTTACCTCGGCGGCGCAGAACGAGATATTATAGCAGGTTCCCAGGCAGCAATTGCGGCGGTGGAAAGCGTGACGGGTCGAGAAAATCAAGCAATTTTTGGTCGCAAGGAATAGCCGTTAAAGGAGATGCAATTATGGCAAACACACAGCATTTAGCGCTGTTAAAAAAAGGTGCAGTTACTTGGATTGAATGGAGAAGTCTCAACCCAAATATAGAACCGGATCTCAGCGAAGCTAACCTCGCCGAAGCAAATCTCAGAGGTGCGCATCTTTGGCGCTCGAATCTTTTTAAAACAGACTTGTTTAAGGCTAAATTAATTGCGGCTAATCTCGCCGAAGCTCATCTTAGTTTAGCAAATCTTGCCGGAGCGCAACTGCTCGAAACTAATTTAATTAAAGCTAATTTAACTGGAACCAACCTCCGAGCGGCAGACATGAGGGGAGCTGATTTGAGCGGTGCTAATTTAATTGGGTCTGACATCACGGCGGCCAATCTCCAACAAACCGATTTCGCAGATGCGAATTTAATCGGTGCGGTGATGTTTCGAGTTAATGCGATGGGCGCGAACCTCAACTTTGCTAATCTCAGTCAAGCCAATCTCACTCAAGCCGAATTCATTGAAACACATTGCTATGCAGCCAATTTCTCTAAGGCTAACCTCGGGGAAGCTCACTTCACTGCCGCATATCTTTTCAAGGCAAATCTCTGTTTTGCGGAGTTGAGCGCTGCCGATTTCCGGTGGGCAAACCTCGGCAAAGCTGATTTGAGAGGGGCGAATTTGACCCGGGCAAATCTCAGAGGAGCGAACTTGGCGGGAGCTAATCTGGGCGAAGCTATTTTGAAAGGAACAATCATGCCTGACGGCAGCATTATTTCATAAATATTGGATAATATTTAGTCCTGTAAAATAACCGCGATAGTTAAAAAAAAGCCAGTTGCGCGTTTACCGACAGCATCGCCAAAACATGAAATTTTGGGGCAGGTTCAGACTTTCTCTCTCATACAAATCCGAGATTTAGTAAACCCGCCTCGGCTCAAAACTCGCAACTGTCGATCGACTAATTTTTGCCGGCCGGCGATACTTGATAAAGTCCTCTGACGGGGCCTGGATCGGTCTGTGAATCCTGCTGCTGTGTTGGAAGTGTAAACTGATCTTGGAGCCCGGCGGGAGTGGGGAAACAGCCGCTCGGTTGAGGTGCTAGCTGGCAAGCAGCAGGCAGTGCCATGACTGAGGCATCAAAGGGATTGACGGCATCTGGGACGCGGAGAATCGGATCGCTGGAAACTTGGCGCTGCATTACTCGTCGGTAGAAGCCGTTGACGCGACTCGAATCCCTCTCGATTTCTTTTTCGGGAAAGGCAACGACGCCGCTGGGGGAACCGATGCCTAAATAGTCGCCCAAGTAACCTTGCAAGCTGACGTTGTGGTAAAAGTCTCCTGAAGCTTCAAAGAATTGTCGGTTGAAGTCGTCGGCAATCGGGTGAAATCGAGCTGTTTGTGCTTGAGCTGGTTTGACGGATGCCAGTGCGGCAGAGGCGACAGCGAGAATCAACGCGCCGCTCAGGCTTTTTAACTTTTGACTCATAATATTTCAGCCTCCTTAATTAATTCCGATTCCACTATAAACTGATTATCGGCGGATTATTTGTGTTTTTTACACGGTGTGAGTTATGGATGCTGCGGATTTAAAGGTGTTGCGCGATCGACTTCTAGATTTGTTGTGCGAGTTTGCTTATCGTGAAGGCGATTTTGTGCTGTCTTCAGGGCAGAAAAGTTCTTATTACATTAACTGCAAACCGGTGACGCTGCACGCTGAAGGTGCTTTGGCAACGGGACGTTTGCTGTTGTCGATGCTGTCGTCGGATGTGCAAGCTGTGGGCGGTTTGACTTTGGGCGCTGACCCGATTGTAACTGCGGTGAGCGTGGTTTCGGCTCTCGAAGGTCGATCGATTCCGGCGCTAATTGTCCGAAAGGAGACGAAGGGACACGGGACAATGGCGTACATTGAGGGGCCGCTGTTGCCAGAGGGGACGAATGTGGCGGTTTTGGAGGATGTGGTGACGACGGGTAAGTCGGCGATGCAGGCGGTGGAACGGTTGCGGGCGGCTGGTTATAAAGTCGATCGGGTGTTGTCGCTGATTGACAGGGAGCAAGGTGGTGCGGAGTTTTATCGCTCTGTTGGATTGGACTTTGAGGCAGTTTTCACGATTAAGGATCTTAAGGAATGGCGATCGCGCATCCCTGAATCAGAAGAATAGCCCTAGCTTCTGCCTCCAAAAATATAACAAAGGCGCAACTTTAGTCGCTACTGCTAAATAGTAGTGATTAAAGTCCCTGCTACCAAGAGCTGGGGGAATAGTTACGAGCAATGGGTAAGTCCTAGTGCCATGTATCGAGAGTTAAAAAGGCAGGGACTAACAAAAAAAAATACGATCCTGGGCCGTCAAGCTGCGACGCAGTGCGGGTACAAAAATTAAGAGTAGAATACTGGAAAAAAGTGAATAATACAGAGCCATAAAGCTTGGTATTGCTAGAGGAAATCGGTGTTTTATTGGGTGGGATTAGAAACTATGCCCGCTCTAATTTTATCAAAATCAGCTCACGTACTTGGATCGCAATGGAAAATAAAGTTTTCGGTGCTAAACAAGCGCAAGCTTTCAGGTCAGAGTCTCTACCAATCGGCAGATTTTAGCAGAGGTAAATTATAACCTGAGTGAGATATTAACTAGAGAAGACTGTTTTAATATGTTACATGACCCGACGCAAGGAGAAGCAGTAATGATTTTACCTGCATCTATTCAAGGGAAATGGAAACTACTGGCAACAGCCTTTATTTTTCCTCTGACACTAATTGGTGTTGGCATTCAGCAACAACCGATTCAAGCACAACAAAATCCATCTAAGACTAATGTTGCTGCTTTGCCAGATGGTATTTACCTGTACGGAGATTCGCCACAGCCCAACCAAGTTCTTCAAAACTACATTGTGTTTCAACGCCAGAACGATCGGGTCGTCGGTGCAATCTACGCGCCGCGATCGGACTTTGCGTGCTTCACTGGTAAAATCCAGGGAAATACACTGTACGGGAAGGCAATCTCAGCCGGAAAGATTCAAACAGTTGAAATCAATACTCAGCTAACCAATCTGCATTCTATTCGCACAATTAGCTCAAACGATCGGCGCATTCTTTCAACGTGCCAAGAAACTGCGCAAGCTAACATATCCAGGTAAATCTTTTACTTAGCTCAAATGCTGCATGAGGCGGGCGGTGCGTTACACTGCGTTAACGCACCCTACGACTTGAAAATTTATCGTTACCAGGCTCTACCTGGTAATAAATATCTAGAGGCTATGCCTCGATTGAAAAATAGTACAAAAGATGAGTTTTGACCGCCGGCTTAAGGGCCCTGAAAAAAATCCGTTTTATTGACTTATTCTCAGGAATAGGCGGCATGAGATTAGCGTTTGAATCCGCCGATCGTTCCTTGAATCTGGAAACAGAATGCCTCTTAAGCAGCGAAATCAATCCCGACGCTCAGTTAGTTTACCAGTACAGGGTAGGCGACTAATTGACTATCGCGGTGGCAATTCTATTCATTCTTAGGAACTGGGTTTGGGAGGCGAGTTCAGTTTAGACGAAATTGAGTTGATGAAGAGTTTTATATTGACAAGGCGAAATAAATAATTTGGGCATGACCCAGATGGCAAGCTATTAACTAAAGAGCAAATAGATACTTTGTTTGCTCATCCCTATCTCGATAAAATTCTGGATTCCTTGGTAACAAAAAAGTACCTGCAACAGAACAACAATCAGTACAAACCTGTATCCGGTAACTTTTCCTTTGAAGTCTATAAATTTCTCGATCCGCATAAGATTTCGGTAACAATTGTTGCCAGTGATGCTAATAGATTAGGGGTTTACTCTCATCACCGAGTCCGCAGGATTACTCCCCGCGAAGCAGAACGGTTACAAGGTTTTTCAGATAGTTTGAGTTTGCATCCTAATGATGATAAAGCTTATCATCAAGTGGGTAATAGTGTAAGTATTAATGTAGTTAAAGCTGTTGCTCTAGAAGTTATCCATAATTGTTTATCCTCTGCAAAGCAAGTTCCTTTGAAAAATGCAGTTTAATAATTTTCAATCATAACCTAAAACTGTATAGAATGGGCAAAGCGATTCGCCCGCCCAACTAATTATTGCGTCACGAGCTGTATTATGCAAATGGTGAGTAATATTTTGTTAATACTCGGTTGATTGCAGGAACAATATTTGAGGGTGCATGGTTTAGTGCTTGTTGCAGCCTAGCTCCGGCAAGATCGCGAAATCCCAAAGTGCTAATTATAGCCCCATCACGGAGACAAGCTTGCCAATCACTGGTTTCTTCTGAAAAAGCTATTTCTTTTCGGACATAATAAGCCTCTCCCCAAAAAAGTTGCCCTCCCTGTGCTGAAATAGGAACGATGCGCCCGTCGAAAATTTGTACGTCTTTATGTTTGAATGCTGAGGCTTCTGGTAAACTGCTATAGTGACAAAGATTTGTTAGCCGCCACAGAACGAAGCCTCGCTTACGCAGAAAAGAGTCGATATCGCTGAAAAGAGGCTGACCCAAATAAATAGGGTTAAATTCTACTTCAATCTGTAAAGCGCGTATCGACTGTAAGCAATTTTCAGCTCCCTCTAAAACTCCCAATTCCGATCCTTGAGTATCAAGTTTAAGGAAGTCCACTTGATTGACACCCGTAGACGAAGCCCAGGTATCCAATGTCGTTAAATCAACCTCTGTTTCGCCGACCAATTTTGCACAAGCTAGATGAGGCATAGAGCTTGTCAGTGATGAGTCAGGTTTGTATAAAGAACTACAAGCTGGTTCAGCGGTGAGAAAAAGTGGCCGTTTCCCTTCGGAATTTCCCAATGCCTTAGCCACAAAATGTACATCAGAAGAGCCTTGATAGTTACTCTTCAATCGCTCACATTCGGCAGGATCTGGATCAAATCCTATTAAGGTGACATGAGAACCAAAAAGAGACCAAACATCAGCAAATCCCCATCTACAGCCAACATCTATAACAACTAAATTTCGCTCAAAATATTCTGCTAACGAAGCAACTATCGTGGAATTAACAGCGATTTTTGGCTGATTTTCATTAAACATAACTGAGGATGAACCTAAAAGTAACAAGTTACCACAAATGTAAAATTGCAACAGCTTTACGATTAATTAAGGTGGGCAATGCCCACCCTACGAATTAATCCAATTAGCTTTGGGCTACAGGTTCCTTAGCCAAAAACTTCTCTAATTCCGTCAAAGCATCGGCATCAACCTTAGTCTGCATCGGACAGAACTTAGGCCCGCACATCGAACAGAATTCAGCAGTTTTGTAGATATCCGCCGGCAAAGTTTCGTCGTGATATTCCTTTGCCCGTTCTGGATCTAAAGAGAGCTCAAATTGACGGTTCCAATCGAAATTGTAACGTGCTTTCGAGAGTTCATCATCGCGATCGCGCGCACCCGGACGGCCCCGTGCAATATCCGCAGCGTGAGCCGCGATTTTGTAAGCAATCAGCCCGTTTCGGACATCCTCAGCATTCGGCAATCCTAAGTGTTCCTTCGGCGTCACGTAACACAGCATTGCAGTACCGTACCAACCAGCCATCGCCGCCCCAATTGCTGAGGTAATGTGGTCGTACCCAGGCGCAATATCTGTCACCAACGGCCCCAAAACATAGAAGGGTGCTTCCGAACATTCCTCCATTTGTTTCTTGACATTAAACTCAATTTGATCCATCGGAACGTGGCCCGGGCCTTCTACCATTACCTGCACGTCATGTTCCCAAGCTTTGCGAGTTAATTGTCCCAAAGTTTTGAGTTCAGCTAATTGAGCCTCATCCGACGCATCGTGAGTGCAACCGGGGCGCAAAGAATCTCCCAAACTAAACGAAACATCGTATTTTTTGAAGATTTCAATGATGTCATTAAAGTGAGTGTAGAGGGGATTTTGTTTGTGGTGGTGCAGCATCCACCGCGCCAAAATGCCGCCGCCGCGAGAGACAATTCCAGTTAGCCGATTTTTCACCAACGGCAAATGCTCAATCAAAATTCCGGCGTGAATAGTTTGGTAATCAACACCTTGTTGAGCGTGTTTGTCAATGATGTGAAGAAAGTCATTCGCCGTCAGACTTTCCATATTACCGTGAACGCTTTCTAAAGCTTGGTAAATTGGTACAGTACCGATCGGTACCGGTGAAGCTTTGATAATTGTAGTGCGAATTTCATCCAAATTCCCGCCGCCGGTGGACAAGTCCATCACGGTATCAGCGCCGTATTTAACTGCTAGTTTAAGCTTGTCAACTTCTTCTTCCATATTGGAAGAGTTGGGAGATGCACCGATATTAGCATTGACTTTGCATTTAGAGGCAATGCCGATCGCCATCGGTTCCAAATTCGGGTGATTGATATTAGCCGGAATAATCATCCGTCCCCGCGCTACTTCGGCGCGGATCAGTTCTGGCGGGAGATTTTCTCGCTTAGCAACAAAGTGCATTTCCTCAGTAATTACACCTTGACGGGCGTAGTGCATTTGAGATACATTGCTTTGCCCGCTACGCTTAGCGATCCATTCGGTACGCATATCTTATGTCCTTCATAAACAGCTTCCCTCCGCTGGTATTACCCAGACTCAGGTTCTAAGGGTGTTTTCTCAGCCCGGATATTCGGGCACCCCTAGCTAAGCTGTTGATTGTATCACCGATTACTGTGCGCGACGGCAGCAACTAAGGAAATCTTAATATTGAGAGATAGATCAGGGGAGCGATCGCCCTTTTGGGGCTTCTGATATTTCTGCTGTTTAAAAAGTGCGATTGTACCCCATTTAACAATCTAAAAACAATCACACCTCATCAGGATTAATCCCCATTTCGCGCAATTTTGCTGCTAGGCGATCGGCGCGTTGTTTTTCTTCCTCGGCGCGAAGGTGTTCTTCGTCAGCGCGAAGGTGTTCTCGTTCCGCCCGCAGGCGTTCTTCTCGGGCACGTTCCTCTCCAATTAACAGCAAATTCCCTTCACTATCCCACCAACGCAACCAAGGTAAATTCATCTCATCATATTCACCTTGCCAAATTCCCAACTCAACTCCAAGCTGAGGAATCGGATAGCGACCGCGCTCATTTACACTCATGCGCTGATAGCGATTGTCTTCTAAATGATACATTTCTACAGCCGCTTTTTTCACTTCATAAATGCCGTAGTAAGGCACGCGAATCGCCTGTTCGTAAACCCAAAATTTGCCCACCTTTTGTTCTTCGGCTTGACCGGATTCGGGCGGGGGCGTTCTGTCTCGCTCTTCTGCACCGTTCCCGGACACCAATTCCAAAACAATCAGCGGTGCAACGTATTCTTTCCACAATACATAAGAACGTCGCACCTCACCATTTAATAGTGGGGGAACATTCGGCACATAAAACCAATCGGGCGCTTCGGCACCGCGTTCGAGAGGGTCAGTTAAACGCCAATAAATCCCACAATCTTGACCGATGCGGTAGCGTCCGTCAGGATGAATTCGTTGCAATATTGGTCGGAGTGAATCAGTGAGAATAATGCTTTGAGGAAGTTCTTGAAAGTTTTTCACAAAAGTACCATCGGACTCTGGCAGTTCAGTGTGGTCTGGGAGATGGGTGACTTCCAATTCAAATGATTTGGCAATAGTCATAACACTTGCGCAGATTTGAGAAATTAAACTTATTATAGTAGAAGGAAGAAGTAAAAAGCGAAATTTTGCGAATTCAAATCGCTCCCTAAATTAGTAAAATTTAATAATAAAAAAAATCCTATTAACCCAATATAAAATCAACGCTCACTTCTAAATCGGGAAAAGCCAGCGGCGCAACTTGTTGACCGCGCCAAAACTTGAGCATTAAACTATAACCGTTCGGGCCTGGCTGACGGTAGACTTCCAAACAATTTTCAACTAAATCTACCAGCCAAACTTCCTGAATGAGCGATCGAGCGTAAATGGATACTTTCACATCTCTGTCATAATCAACCGTACTATCTGAAACCTCAACTAACAGCAAAACTTCAGACGGTACTGGATGCGCAGTAGCGTAGTAATCAGCGCGAGGTTCCAGCAATACAACATCCGGTTGAGGTTCAGTGCGCTCAGTCAACTGGATAGGGTCTTGGACACCCAGAGTCGCCCGATCTTCTGGAATGAGGCTGAAGCGCCTGATGAGACGCTTAACGGAACTTGCGTGACGAGTACCAATTGCAGCCATTTTAACAATCTCTCCTTCTATGAGTTCTACCCGATCGCCCTCGGAGAGAATACCAGCCTCAGTCATCAAATGATATTCTTTTACTGTAAATAATCGTTTTTGAAGCTGAACAGACATATAACTATTCTCCTTTTTCAGCATTGAATCTAAGTTTATCACTTGTCCCTACAATATTTCCCCTACTAAATCTTAACCGCTATACTTTCAAACAACAAAAAAACACCCCAAACGAAGTGGCATATAAACAAAATGCTGAGAACAGCAAACTTTATGCCAAGGGCCCAAGCGATTCGATCGCACTACCGCATTCTGTTTAGTCGGGCTAATCTCCGTCCGGAAGCTGAACTCTACCCGTTTAATCTGCGTGAATCAATTCCCCAATTCTTGCTTTTTTTGCAGTCAGGATATGAAGAACCTGTTGTGAATTTATCTGAGGTTTTGGGTGAAGTTTATCAGGAGGCAGCTTTGGATTTGGCGATGGATTATTCAGTGTAGTCTATACCAGCGCTGAGTGAAGGTGATTTTCAGTGGGTGCGATCGTTGATGGAATCGTAGGACGGCGACAAGATATAGATGGTGATACATCTTGTGCAACAGGAGTTCATCTATCATTGGTTGTATATTTTTATCAACTTTTTTGAGAAGCACGCTGAAATGGGGTTACAATCTATGTATCTGTTTATTAGGGGCGTTGCTTAATCAGGGTATGAAAAAATAATTTGAAAATCCAAAAGCTTTCTGGATACTGGTTTCTATAACTTTCATATTTAGCCTTTCATACCCTAAATCAGCAACGCCGAATTTAGCTGATTGACTACCTTGACAAACGTAGGTTAATAGATTATGGAAATTTTCGATGAAACCTTGAATCAGGTTACCAAGATTAAAACAGAAGTTACAGAAGAACCAGATAAGCTGATTCTTAAAGTAACCCGGAATACAATGCTTAAGCAACGTTCCCTTGACTCATCTAAGTTTTTTTCAGAGGAATTATCTGCAATCTCTGCTGGAAAAAACTGGGAAATAAACTCTTTCGTTATGGGTGACGCTGAAAGTGAATTTGATGGATATCTCAAGTTTACTCTGAAGAATCCGCAAGATTACATCAACAGTTTGAGGACTTGGTTTGTGGATGCGTATTCTATTCAGCTAGAAGCTGATGGTGGCTTAATTCTTAAGGTTAATCAATCCACAATTCTCAAATTACGCCCTTTGCCAATAACAGAGCTATCGGATAATGAAAAGCAAGATGTTGTAGCTAACAGTGAGTTGAATATTTTTGCTTTTTCTAAGGAAGGTGAGCATTACAAAATTGTTTTCAAAGACTCGGTAAAAGGCTGGAATCAGTGGTTTGTTATTACAAAAGATGTTCAGTTATTAACAGCTTCCGATCTTCAGTTATTAAAAAATTCAAAATTGCCATTATCGGTGCTTGACCCTCATTATCAAAATCCTGACTATGATGATGATGCCAGGCACTATTATAACTCTGATGTCCAACATTACAGAGGTAATTTCAGTTACGCCGAAAGTGCTGATAATGACGATTTTTCCAATTTATTTGGGGGGGCTGGTAGTCCCAAGCGCACCGTGAACGTGAACGTTCGTAGTGGAGACCTTGAAGTTAAGCCAGTTGCTACTACCCCTCAAGCACTGATGCGCTATCCAAACTTGGATTACCCCGATAAGGCAATTATCAATCAAAAGTATAGTTTGACGGTCGAGCTTCTACTTAAACAACCTCAAAATCAGCATACATTATTACCTATTCTAATCCCAGATCCAGGCACTTTAGAATTACCGGAAATAAAGGTAGTTGTGAGTGCTCAGAACTTCGACTTGGAAGGTAGTAATAGTCAGCTTATGCAGGTTGAACGGGATGATAACTCTCAGGTACTTTTCAACCTAATTCCGCGTCAACTTGGGGAGCAGGAAATTAGAGTTTACTTCTGGAAGGATAGTCGCCTTATTAGTACTGCACGTCGTAATATTTTAGTTACTCAACAACCTGTTACTGCAATCGTACCACAACCGGATAATCCCCCGTTTGTTGAACTCCCGTTAGTGTCAACTTTAGTACCGCCTCCAGATTTGGATCTATTGATAGAACTGGATCGAGATGGCAAAACACTTCGATTTAGACTTGGTTCCACCGATCACAACCATACGGAATTTGGAGAGGTTACTTTGCAAGGTTCGCCTCTGCAGAAGATGCAAGTAGTCCACGAAGAGATGAACAGGATGGCAAACACAGTACCAACAACACAGGAAGGGTGCGAACTGGCTGAACGTCGTTTAACTGCTATGGGTAATGAACTCTGGGATGAACTGATTTCGGATTCTTTGAAGCAAGAGTATTGGTGCTTTAAGTCTCGTGTTAAATCTCTTTTGATCACTTCGGATGAACCGTGGATACCTTGGGAGATGATTAAGCCCTTTCGCAACAACGATCAGGGTGCTGTGGAACAAGAACCCTTTTGGTGTGAGCAATTTGCTATCTCTCGCTGGCTCTCAGCAGGGGGAACCGCTGATGAGATAATTATGGGTAAAGCGCGACCAATCGTCCCTACACTTACCAACCTACCTTTTGCACAAAAAGAACTTTCATTCATTGAACAACTCTCTACTTTGTGTCCAGGTATTACTCCTCTCACTGCATTTGGTACGCGCTTACAGGTCTTGGATTGTTTTACTAATGAAGAGTTTTCAATATTGCACTTTGCGTGTCATGGAAGATTCAACGCAACCTTACCCAATGATTCAGCAATTATATTATCTGATGGAGAATTGCGCCCATCTGATATCCGAGTGCAGTTCAAGGGACGGCGGCCTCGACCTCTGATTTTTATGAATGCTTGTCATGGAGCACGAAAAGAATTTAGCTTTACTGGATTGGGGGGGTGGGCAGAAATGCTTGTGAATGCTCGTGTGGGAGGGTTCATCGGTGCCATGTGGGAAGTTTCAGATGAATTGGCTTTACAGTTTGCTAAAACCTTCTACACACAGTTTTTGAAGGAAAATAAATCAATTGCGGAGTCCTTCCGCCTAGCACGAGAGGAAATCCGCAAAGTTGCTCCCTACAATTCAACGTGGTTAGCTTACTCGCTCTACGCAGACCCTGAAGGACGGGCAAAAGTACCACCTAGTTAAGTTGGTATATTGCTGTCAGAATTTTTACTCGGTTGATCTTTTAGGGCTTCTGCCCAGGCTTCGCAAATTGTAGTAGCAACTGAATTAGCGAGAGTTTTGATAATCAGAGCAGTAATGATAGCCGCAATAGCCGGAGCTAGTCCTAAATTGGTAACCAGGATAGGTGCTAGCATTCCGGCAGCTTTGCCAGTATTTTCGTCCAAAGCTTTCTTCAACTCTTTGAGAATTTCGCCATCAAACGGATCTTTGCAGAGAAGCTCATATGAATTAGCATTCAACCGCTTGAATAGACGCTCCCCAAAGGTTAAGTCTTCTTCATTCGCCCTAGTGAGTACGGTACGAGTGCTGAGATCAATAAAGTCAATTGAAGCACTTCTGGTTAAGTCACCGCTGATTCTTTTAGCACTCAATCCAAGTCGAAGTACGAGTTCCTTTTCATCAAGCTTTACCATTTGTTCCACCAAATCTTCAATCTCTGTCATAAAATTTACTCTCAGTTATAGAATCTATTTCGTGCCATCCGAAATTATTGTACACCTTTAAAGCAGCGTTTCCGTATTGCCGCCTCTAGGGAGATTGCACTGCGCTCGTTAGCGTCAATGAAGGAGCGATCGCATCTTCTTCTATCCATTTGTTGTACACATTACATTTGTTTTGTCAACCCTTATTTCTTGACCAATGCCCCAGATGATTAGACTTTAGAGTTGACTCGCCTTCCTCACGGGTCCTGTATTTTTTAGAAGCCCCTAATAGCTGTAACAACTCAAGCGGCTGGGTGTCCCTACCCACAAGTTAGTCTCGCCAGAGTCACCCGTACCGATCGCACTCACCCGATTTTCCCCTAAGCCACTATAGCGATTCTCAAATAAGTGAGGTACGCCCCGATCGCATTCCAATTCCCAGGCGTACCTCATTTTACTGAAAAGTGCTATGTAATCATCAATCCTTACATCGAAGCTGTTAAAGTAGGTCGATCCACCTTGCTATCAGAGGCATTTGAAATATCAGACAATTCCCCGGAATTGGGCTTAACTTCAGTCTCTTTTTCCCCGGAGTCAATTTTGTCTGTATCCTGTTTTAATTCTGATATAACTGCGCCTCGATCGCGCCAAGCTTCCGCATTCTCAGGCTTGATGGCGATCGCGCGATCGTAAGCTGCCATTGCTGCCTTATAGCGCTTTAATGCGGACAAAGCTGTGCCGAAGTGGTGCCAAGCATCGTAGGAGTCTGGCTTAATAGCAATCGCTTTCTCATAAGCTGCGATCGCTTCTTCATTGCGCTGCAATTTTGCCAAAGATTCGCCTTTACCAAACCAAGCTTCGTAACACTCCGAATTAAGAGTAATTGCTGATTCGTAAGAGGCAATTGCTGCTTCGTGCTGCGACAGTTTGTCGAAAGCTGCGCCTCGGTTGTGCCACACTTCAAAATCCTGCGCTTTAATTGCTATTGCTTTGTCGTAGGATTCGATCGATTCTTGATATCGCTGCATTTTTCCGAGCACAGCGGCTCTATTGTACCAAACTTCGTATTTGTCTGGCCGGATTCCCAGAGCTCGATCGTAAGAATCAATAGCATCGCTGTAGCGGAGCAGTCTCCACAGCATATTGCCTCGATTGTACCAAGTTTCGTATCTCTTCGGATTGAGAGCAAGAGCGCGATCGTAAGAATCGACTGCTGCTGCGTGCTGCTCTATTTTGCCCAGCATCGCGCCTCGGTTGTGCCAAATTTCGCTGTCGGTTGCTTTGATAGCGAGGGCGCGATCGTAACTGGCGATCGCTTCTTCGTAATGCTGCAATTTAGCCAACAAAGCCGCTATACTGTGCCAACAAGCGTATTTTCGGGATTCGCTCGAACTTGCTCGCTCGTAACAGACGATCGCCTCTTCGTACTTCTGCAATTTTGCCAGCAAAGTCGCTTTATTATACCATGCTTCGTAGTGATCGGCTTTAATTAATATTGCTTGGTCGTAACAGGCGAGAGCTTCTTCCTGGCGCTGCAATCTTATTAACACATTTCCGCGCCAATACCAACCCTCATCCAAATTCTTATTAGCTAAAATAGCTTTTTCCAAGCAGGCTAATGCCTCATCATAATTCCCTTGAAAATAAAGCCCTTCGGCTTGCTTGATATAATCGTCAGCAATCAAATTGTCGTCCCTAGCAGGTGCAGTTTGCGAATTTTGGGAATTGTTTAAGGGCGGTTGAGGTACGAGTTTGAGAGCTTCTTTGGCAACAACTGCGGGAACTTGGGAAATTTCTTGAACAATTTGAGATTTTTTCTCGTCAACTTCTGTCAACAAAACTTGCAGGTGCATGATAAATTGAGATTTGAGAGTCTCAATTTGCTCGACGGAAGATTTGGAAAGTTCAGTTTCTCTAGTTAAAAAATCAATGGATTGTTTAGCTGCACTAATTTGCGCTTCTAATTCATTCCTCAATTTTTGAGTTAGTTGGCTAGAATTTATGAGTTCTGATTCCAATACACCAATGCCCTGCAATCGTTTATTGGCATCAGCAACCAACTGTTTGATAATTAGCCGTCGCATCAGCCAAAAAAAGGCAATTGTCACTGGTGGAAAGACAGTACCAAGAATTAGTAAAATATTCAGCAGAGTTATAGTATTATTAAAACCGTATGCAGATTCACCACTGCCAGTAGGCGAGGAGATAAAAGCAAAAACCTCGCGAACTTGAGGATTGCTTTCAACCCCGGTTTCAATTAATTTAGCCAGCCAGGTTTCTTGTAAATATTTTGTTAGTTCATCGCCGGATGCAGCAGGAGTATTCGCCTTGGTTTTTGCAGCAGATAAATCGGGTTGAGCCGAGGCTACCAGCAAACCAGTCTGGGATTTTACAGCAATTCGCGGGGAAAATTGTTCGTGGGCGATCGTCTCAGGCTCGCTAATTGACTCAGCCCGACGGGATACGGTAGTATTTGGGGAAAATTGTTCGTGGGCGATCGTCTCAGGCTCGCTAATTGACTCAGCGGCACCCGATTCAGTATGATTTACGGCATCAACAAAGTTGCTAGCTGGCGGTGTCTGAGGAGAGATGGGAGGTGCAGCAGGATTGGCGCTAGTATTAGCAGTTAAATTGTGGGATGCGAGGGCAGCCAGAGTCAAGAGAGCTACATTTGAGACGCGCATAAACGTCAACTCATTTAGGAGAAATTGGTGCTTGGTTGTCAGCGATCGGGCGATCGACCTCATCGTCTCAGCAGTTAGAATAGCTGACATGAGGAATGCTGACTTACTATCTCCAAAATACGCGCGCAGCCTGACTTGTCAGGAAAAGTGCCAATAATTCTGAGTGTGGAACTTTTTTGAAAAAATATATTCTCGCGCCTAATCCGGTTGAATAACTCTCGGAATCATTATTAGGCTGGTAGGGCGGGGTTCACCAATCTGCACCATTAGCCAAAGATCCGGCTGAACCCGCCCCAACTGAACCGATTTTTAACTCTAAACCTTAGCTAAAATCGCTTCCGGCTGCTGACGTTCCGCCGCCACTTCCTCTAAATCAGCACCGTAAATTTCACAGCTATTATTCGGACTTTCAATCAGCTTAATTTTGTGCAACTCTGCGCCCAATTCCCGAACCGGCGATCGCAATAATTGCCCGATCCGAACCGCAATATTCTCCGCAGTCGGCACAACATTCTCAAAATAAGCAATATCCTTATTTAAAAAAGTGCGATCGATGGTATTTTTCTCAGAATAAGCGCGTTTTGTAGGGGCAATCCCGCCGTGGTTGCCCCGATCGATCCTGATGATTGTTGCGTCAGTCCTATTGCTCTAATTATCTGCGATCCACCCGCTATCGATCGTCGTTGAGATCATCAGCAACCTTATCAAGTCTGTCATTGGCATCTTTGGACAGCTTGAGACAATAAGCAGTCGATGCCAGACCTCCAGTTGCGGTGATAGTGCCCTCTGAGGCTTTGCCCAGAAGTACAAGCCCAACTCCCGCAAAACCGATGAGGGCACAGGCTGCGGTACTTACAAAGGCCAAGTTAAAACTATGGTGGGCTTGGCGCAATCGTTCTTTGGCAATAATCATTTCTATTGTGGAGTCAGAGTGGGTGATTGGCTGGTTATTCATAGATTTCGTTGAGCCTAAACTTTATACTTCTAGTGTGAAGCAAAATGCTTGAAAGCCTGACTACACAATGATTTACTTGTCGCTCTCTTGTGATTGCTCTATGATTGTCCTATGCTCTAGTTTCGATTTTGCAAGCGATCGTGTCAAAACACTCTCCCCATTATGACTGACCTAAGCACCAGAAAAAAGAACAAGATAAAGATCACCGCATCTTCAGTAGGTGTAAAGATAGCAGAAAACGCTCTGATCCGGCTAGGATTTGATTCAAAAAGTAACTTTGCCAAATCTCAGCTTTTAGCACGCAGTACAGTTACCAAGTTTTTTCAGTGCCAGCCCATTCAGCTTGATTCCTTTAAAAAGATATGTCTAGAACTGAAATTAGAGTGGAGTAAAATAGCGGAATTCTCAGAAGAAAAACCATCTCAAATACCAGGAAGAACTGATTGCATAAACCCTGATATTAATAATGAAGTAGGGGAGAAAATGCTAACACCAACATTTTATCGTCAAGTGACTGTAATAGATAAAAAAACTAATACACTTAAAGCAGAAATTAAATTGATAGGTGATATAAATTCCTTTAGAGATTCAAGGATGGTTGAATTTATTTTACGAGAATTTGCAGGAGATACTATAAAAATCACTGATATTAAAGAGGGCAGCATCCGATTAACTGTAGAGGGTTCTCAAGAGGATATCGATCGGCTTGTATCTCGCATCAAATCAGGAGAATTAAAGGAAGTAAGCGGTTTTCCTGTTGCAGATGTTCAAATTTTGAGTGAAAGCTCAGAGAATGACGAAAGTAACGAACTCAATTATAAGTGGTATCTAGTACGAGAGATTGTTACTCAGGGAATTAGACATCGAAACTTGAGTGAGGTTGACTTAAGTGATGCCGACCTCAGTGGTGCCGACCTCAGTGGTGCCGACCTCAGTGGTGCCGACCTCAGTGGTGCCGACCTCAGTTGTACCAACCTCAGTGGTGCCGACCTCAGTGGTGCCAACCTCAGTCGTACCAACCTCAGTCGTACCAAACTGAGTGATGCCAACCTGAGTGATGCCAACCTCAGTGGTGCCTACCTCAGTGGTGCCGACCTCAGTGGTGCCGACCTCAGTGGTGCCGACCTCAGTGGTGCCGACCTCAGTGGTGCCGACCTCAGTCGTACCGACCTCAGTCGTACCAACCTCAGTCGTACCAACCTGATTCGTACCAACCTGAGTGATGCCGACCTGAGAAGTGCCGACCTGAGTGGTGCTGACCTGAGAAGTGCTGACCTGAATGGTGCTGACCTGAGTGGTGCCGACCTAAGTAAGACTAAGGTTGAGAAAGCCCGATTCAGCTCGAACTTAGGCATTTCTGAATCGATGAAGCAAGACCTGATTAAACAAGGCGCAATCTTTGAGGATTCTCCAGGCGATCGCTCTGACGTACTAACAAAAGTATAATGCTCTGGAATCAGCTAAAAATGAGCCAACTTCTCAAGGAAAATATTATTAATTGTAGTTTTCTTTCAAAGGACTTTAGCTATGAGACAGGGGTTGAACACCCCTGTCGGACTCTCGGACTGCCGGACTCTCGGATCTACAGAGAAGACTCGTGAATCTACCAGCAGATATTCAGCTCTAAACCCCAGCTAAAACCGCTTCCGGCTGCTGACTTTGTGCCGCCACTTCCTCTAAATCAGCGCCGTAAATTTCACAGCTATTATTCGGACTTTCAATCAGTTTAATCTTGTGCAACTCGGAGCCCAATTCCCGCACGGGCGATCGCAACAATTTGCCGATCCGAACTGCAATATTCTCTGCAGTCGGCACAACATTCTCAAAATAAGCAATATCCTTATTTAAAAAAGTGTGATCGAAGGGTTCAACAACATAATCGTCAACTGCTTTTTGCAAAGCTCCCAAATCAGCAATCATGCCAGTCCGCGCATCAATTTCTCCTTTAACCGTCACCTCTAAATGATAGTTGTGACCGTGACCGTTGGGACGAGCACATTTGCCGTAAATTTCCGAGTTTTCTTCAAAACTCAAATCGGGACGAGCCAACCGATGGGCCGCACTAAAATGAGTGGACAGAGTTAAATAAGCTTCCATTCCGTTTCCTAAATATTCAGCCCAAAGTTCGGGATGTTCAAACAATTGAATTTTGCTCAAATGTAAATGAGGGGCTAGCCGCAGCCAAATTTGCCGTGCTATGTTTTCGGTAGTTGGCAGAGTCTGCTCAAATTCCGGCCACGCTTCGTTAAGGTAGGAAAAATCGAGATCTTTGGTAACTTCCTGCTTGATGACGTGCTTGACATCAGACAGGTTGAGCACCATGCCGTACTCGTCGAGTTCGCCTATCATGGAAACGTAAAGGACGTAATTGTGTCCGTGTCCCGGTGCGCGGGCAGTTGGGCCAAACCGCTCAAAGTTCTCGGCTTCGCTCAACTCCGGTAGCCAGTACCGGTGACTCGCCGAAAACTGTGCCCGACGATTGATGATGCACTGCATAAAAGTCAAGTAGGGTAAGCTTGTTAAGTTCTGTAAAGGACTTACTTCTTAAGGATAAACTAATTTTTGCTGGAATTTTTCAATAATTTGAGGGTGCTGTAAATGAATTTCTACCAATTTTCCAGATATTGGCAACACGTCGTTGCTCGATCGACCCACAGGGCCCATTTTACGGCACAATACAGATATCCGGCAGAAAATACCGCTACAAAATAGTTTTTCGCCATCAGTTACTAACCCATCACTTACTAGCCTTTGAGAAAGTACGCGCGGCGCAGCTATCCCGTTCCCCGCAGGGGTTCCCGAAGGGTAGGGAATCGACCTTTTTTGCAACACAGGGCACTCCACCATTCGAGTTTTTCGCCTAAGCTCTGCAATAGTTAGCAGTTTGGGTTTCAGTTGCGCTCAAAACTAATTACCCACGATCGATCACCAATTACCTATTACCAAATATTAATGAATTGGATTACTGCACGAGCCGATCGCTTTTTTGAACATTTCTCGGGTGCGATGACAACCCCGCTATTCTATATCGGGGACACTCATCTTTCCATCAGTGCGATCGTCAAACTGATAGTTTTAGCTATATTTGCCTTGATTGTAGCTAAGATTATCAGCGAAGGAATCAAGCGCAGCGTGCTAGTTCGGATGGGATTGGATCGCGGCAGTCGAGAAGCAATTTCTACCATCATTAGCTATATTTTAGCAACTCTTGGCTGTATATTCGTCCTGCAAAGTGCCGGCATAAACCTCACTTCTCTCACCGTTATAGCTGGGGTTGTCGGCATTGGTTTCGGCTTCGGCTTGCAAAATCTCGCCAGCAACTTTATCAGCGGTCTCACCCTGCTATTTGAACACCAAATTAGAGTCGGAGACTTTATTGAGATTGACCATTTATTAGGAACAGTAGAAACTATTTCCATCCGCTCCACAATTATTAAAACCATTGACGGACTGTTTGTGATTATACCAAATATTAAGTTTGTCGAAACTAACATTATTAACTGGAGTTACAGAGACCCCAGATGCCGCCTCCACATCCCCGTCGGCGTTGCTTACGGATCTGACCCAGTAATAGTTACGGAAGCGCTGTTAATTGCGGCGCGAATGGAATCGAATGTTTTGTCCCATCCTTCTCCTAAAGTATGGTTTCACGGTTTTGGAGATAACGCTTTAAATTTTGAACTTTTAGTTTGGATTGACCAGCCACAAGAAAGCGATGCCATTAAAAGTGCAGTTAATTTTTTAATAGATTACGAATTGCGCCATCGAAATATCGAAATTCCTTTTCCCCAGCGGGATTTGTGGCTGCGAAACCCCCAAGAGTTAACTAAACTTTTTTACAATAACAAAGATGATAATTCTAACGGCAAAGTTTTTCCGCATAATGCCAAACATTCAGCAGAGATAAAATCTAATCCCCCCGTTTCTGAACATAAAAATCCAGGACCTAAATCCCCTAATAATTGGACGCTGCGAGATTTGTTGCGGCGAGTAACTTATTTTGAACAGTGTACGGATTTAGAACTGCGACAGTTAATTGAATACGGCTACCGACAACTATTTCCAGCGGGACAGGTTGTATGTAAAGAAACTGACCCTGGCGATTCTTTTTATATTATTCTTTCGGGTACTGTAGAAGTTCTTTCTCAAAAAGCCGGTCAGTATATTGCTACGCTTCACGAGGGCGAGTTTTTTGGGGAAATATCTTTGCTATTGGGAACTCCGAGAACGGCGACTGTTAAAACTAGCGAAGATGCAATTTTGTTTGTGGTGGAACGCCACGATTTGCAAAAACTTTTAAGAGAACAACCGAATTTAGCAGATCAGATTGCTCAAAAATTGTCGGAACGCCAGCAAGCTTTGAGAGATTTGGGATTGTTAGATGACGACTCTCTGGGACAAACTCCTTTTCTTAAAATTCGCAAGCGAATTCAAGTTCTTTTTGGAATTTGATACGGGAAGGAAGTTCGGCAACGCGCAGTGAATCGGGATTTAATGGATTTAACCGATGGATTTTGAGGGGATTGGGAATTGGTAATTGGGCAATTCTCCCACTCTCCCCTCTCCTTGACTAACTAACTTTTAATTTTTAATTCATCCTGTGCTTCCCGCCGCAGTCTAGCGGCAATTCTAAACAGTTCTTGGCCGGTGTGCAAGTGGCGATCGTCATAATTGAGGGTAAATAAATGCAATTCTTCTATGCCGTCTCCGACTTGATTGATACAGTAGTAGAGATGGGCCGCAACTCCGGCTACATTAGATGGATTGGGCATGGATGTAAGAAAGTTATGAGCTTTTTTGAGAAACTCGCGGCTGGTTTCGATATAAAGTTGAAACTTTTCTATCAGTTCGTCATCAAACGGATCTGCGGACAATTCGTCTATTTCCTTTTTAAGCGGCTTCAAGATGCTGTTGAGCATTCTATTGACGGGTTTGTATACTTTAATCAGCCACTGTTCCATTTGTTCGTCGGCGTCCCGTGCTGTTTGTGTTTGCTGGCGGCTGACGTTTGGTGCGGCTGGTGATTGCTGTTCGCTGGGGTCGGAAATTTGGCGATCGTAAGATTGTCTGTGCTGGGCGTCTCCTAATATTTCATAGGCTGCATTGAGGCGGACAATCTCTTCGTGATCGGCTTTGGAACTGTGGCTGTCTGGATGAAATATTTTGACTAAACGGCGGTATGCTTGTTTAATCTCGGCTTGTGTTGCGGTTGGGCTAATCTTTAGGGTTTTGTAGTGATTGGTAACGGAAGACACGCTGTTATTTCCTTGAAATCTAGATTCTGCGAAAAAGTGCTTGACAAAAATATCATTATTTGCTAATTTATTAGGTATTTATATGATATAAATGTCAAAAAGTGTAAGTAAAAAACGTCTGTTTTCAAATTATCATAAATCTATTTTAGAAAAACATTGATGCTTTTGAAATGGCAAGCCGATCGACATTTGGGACTCATATAGCACTCCTTCCACCAATTGTTAGCTCCTTCTCTTCTTCTCTCTTCTCTTCCTTACAAGAGCGCTTACCGCCCGCTTCGCTAACGCGCCGAAAGCAGTTCAAAAAAAGCGCCTTCAGAAATTCGGCATCATTCGCGATCGAGGCAGCTACAATCTATCGCAATTCTTTAAGGTAAAAACCAAAGCCAAGCAGGGCGTACACTGTACGCCCTGCTCTGTGTTTCTGCCACTTGGGTCGGAGGCTGAGCTAGTTGAGGGCCATCGCCAGATTGAGTTCTGGATCTTGGAACAAGGGAGTGCTGAGATAGCGTTCGCCGAAGCTAGGCTGAATCATCACAATCAATTTCCCTGCATTTTCCGGACGCTTGCCGACTTTCACCGCCGCACACAGTGCCGCACCGCTGGAAATACCTGACAAAAGTCCTTCTTCTCTCGCCAAGCGGCGGCCGTAGGCGATCGCCTCGTCATCCGTAACAACTATAATTTCGTCGATCGAATCCACATTCAGCACCGGGGGCACAAAACCAGCACCGATCCCTTGAATTTTGTGAGGCCCTGGCTTTCCGCCCGACAGTACCTGACTATTGGCCGGTTCAACGGCGATCGCCTTAAACTCGGGTTTCCGCGACTTAATCACCTCTGCGACACCCGTAATCGTACCGCCGGTGCCGACTCCCGAAATCAGGAAATCCACCTCGCCGTCTGTATCTTCCCAAATTTCCTCAGCCGTTGTCGAACGGTGAACCTGCGGGTTCGCTGGATTCCGAAACTGCTGTAACATATACGCATTGGGAGTTTTGTCCACAATCTCTTGAGCGCGGCGGATGCAGCCGCTCATGCCCTCAATTCCGGGAGTCAGTTCTAGTTGGGCTCCGTAAGCTCGCAGCATCGATCGGCGTTCCGTGCTCATTGTATCCGGCATGGTCAAAATCAACTGGTAGCCCTTAGCCGCCGCCACCATTGCCAGAGCAATTCCGGTATTGCCAGAAGTCGGTTCCACTAAAACCGTTTTGCCTGGAGTAATCAGCCCTTCGGCCTCGGCTTGATTGACCATACTGACACCGATGCGGTCTTTCACCGATGCTGCCGGATTCATGCCTTCGAGTTTTACCACAATCCGAGCCAAGCAGCCTTCAGCTTGGGGAATGCGGTTTAGTTGCACCAAGGGCGTCCGCCCTACCAATTCTGTAATGTCGCCAGCAATACGCATAATCTTTGTCAGTTTGTAATTAAGTAAATGTTAATTCCTAGTTGGGAATATTAACTAGATGTAATACATGATATCGAGCTGCCGTCTGCCATTGCGCTTTTCGCAAAGATCCTGTAGCGTGTATTTTTGCAACACTGAGTTGGCAATCGATCGGGCTTCTTGCCAAACTTCCCAAATCACAGCACTTTCTACAGTTTGAGCAGGCGAGTCTTTTTCAGCTCGATCGAACTCTGAGCCTTCGAGACAGTTGATAATTTCTAGGAGTGTAATTTTCCAGGGTTCCCTCGCCAAGATATAACCTCCCTTAGCTCCTCGCTGGCTGCGAATCAGCCCGCAGCGTCTCATGGTAGCCAGCAACTGCTCTAAATATCGATCGGGAATATTTTGCTGAGCCGCTATCTGGCGAATTTGCAGAGGCTCCCCTTCATCGTAGCAATCGGCAAGCTCCAGCAAAGCTAAGATTGCGTATTCGCTTTTACAGGAGAGTTCTACCATAATTGCTTTAAATATCAGAATTATCAACTCCGAAGTCAGATGTTAAAATTCTCCTCAATGTTGAGTTCCCAATTCTAACTCCTAACTTTACCTTTTATTATACCCCGGTTTTCCACTGAACTTAATCGACTTTCATCTCTCGTTGGGACGCTCCGCACTCTCGCTTCTGTGAAACCCAGTTGCTCGTTTAGACTTCCTCTGCTGCCACGACTGTATTACCTCAATCAAGAAACCGGGTTTCTGCGTCTATGACTGATATTGTTTAATTTTTAATAGATTCTCGGCGTCCAATTCGGCCTATCGACAAAAAAGCCCTGCAGCAGGCAGGGCTAAACTTGGCATCTAGAGTTGCCAGCAGAGAGGGTATGACCCGCCCTGCCTCCTCTAACCCGCTCTTAGAACGTGAAAGTAGTTCTCAGAGTACCAATGATGATGTCATCATTACGGTCATCTTGATTGGGATTGGTCACCCAAATCACGCCCGGAGTAACAGAAATGTTGTCCGAGAGCTGAAACTTGTAGAACCCTTCGATGTGATACGAATCATCGTTGCGGAAGCTCCGCAAATCGCTCGCAACTTCAAGTTTATCCAAGTAAGGTTCACGACCTACCACGAACCCTAGCAAGTTGCCTTCTTTCCCTAAATCGGGCAAAGCCAAGGTGACAGCGTAGTTCCAGATTTTCGCATCGCCGATGCCGAGAATGCGGGCATTGGTTAAACCAGCCCAGCCGCCAAGGATAAACCTCGGGTTCAGCCGCAACGAAGCCTGAGCACCGTAGGAGTTGCTGACCACTTTGCGAGCGCGGAAGCCGTCAAAGCCTTCGCTCAAACCGTTGAGAGAATTAGCCACGCCGGTACCGGTGAAACCGCCTAGACTGTCTGGCCCATTCCCTAAACCATTGTCAAACCCAAAGTTACCTCTACTAAAGTAACCGTGGTTATAGTTGAAAGCAACTTGCAAGTTGCGTCCGGGGGTAAAAGTCAACTGCCCCATCGCTGCGTAGTCGCCGTTAAACAAGCCCGCGCCCTGGCTAGGATTGGCTGCATTTGATGCCAAGTAACCGAAGGACAGGGAAGTCGGGCCAAACACGCCACCCAGCAAGCCCCTGCCACCGAAGGCGTAGTCAAAGCCGATCCCCGCGCCACCGCCCAAGCGGTAAATTGGGTTGTGCTGTCCAAAGGTGCTCAGTGCTCCGTTGCCACCGTCAAAGTCTTCAAAGTAAGGATTGACAGTCGGCATAATGTCGTCCCAAACGCCTGCGTTGGCTGCAAGGGTAACGTTCAGTCGCGGACCGACGGGGAACTTGTACAGTAAGGTGTCGAGGGAAACAACGTTGTCGGTTCTGCCGACAACATTCCAAGTTTGAGTGCCTTCGCTGGTAGCCCCAAGGTTGAAGTTGCGACCGTTGCCGACTTGAAGCCTGGTCAGGAGCAAGTCTCTGCCGGTGAAGCTCGTATTTAAATTCAGACGCACCCGTTGTTGGAAGACAGCTTCGTTGTTGTCGCTACCGAGGGTTCTGTTGTCTCTGCCAAAAACGCTAATGTCGCCACCAAAGTCGTCGCTGAGGGCGAAAATTGCTTCCCCAGTCAGCTTGGTAGTGGTGGAGAATTGGTTGGCTTCGAGTTCGGCTGTCCGAGCTTCCAGAGCATCGACGCGACCGCGCAGGGTTGCCAGTTCCGCTGCAAATTCTTCTTGGAGCCGTTGGAGGGCTGCCAAGTCATCTCTCGTAGCGAAGTTGCCACCGCCTGCTTGAATTAGCTCGCTCACCTTGTCTAAGCAAGCATTTAAACCGGCTGCGAATTCGTAGCGAGTCATTGCCCGGTTGCCGCGGAAGGTGCCGTCGGGATACCCGGCAATACAGCCGTAGCGCTCGACTAGAGATTGCAGTGCTTGGAAAGCCCAGTCTGTGGGCCGCACGTCGGAAAGTTGAGATACTGATGTAACTTGACCTTGAGTTTCGCCGCCGGTAGCACCTTCGCTGCTGTACTGGTTGAGCTGTTCTAATGTGGCGGCTGGGTTTTGATCTTGTGGTGCGGCAGTTTGGGCTACAGATTCAGCCGGTTTGGGCAAATTTTGTTCTGCCGACTCTGCCACTGCCGGGGCTGGAGTTTCTAATTGAACTGCACCGATTTGCTCTGGGAGAGCTGTAGCTGCCGGGGCTGGACTTTCTAGTTGGGCTGCCGGGGCAGAATTTTCTACTGGTTGAGCGACTGTTGGCTCAACTGCGGCTAAAGATTCACTTGTAGCTTGTGATGCCGCTTGGGGATTTGCCACTGCAGGGGCTGTGTTGGCTCCGGCGATCGCACTTTCAGTTGCAGCCGTGCCCGAATCTGCAATCGCTGCCTGGGTTTCGCTGCCCGCGGCGGCTTCGGAAATTTCTTCGACTGGCTCGGAGGCTGCGGTTGTTTCGGAAACAGCAGCTAAAGCATTGAGTTTCGCTTCTGAGGTTTCAGCGGTTTCAGCTTTGGCTGCAGCGGGGTTGAGCGCATCAGCAGCCTGCTGAGCGTCTGCTGCCATCGCGCTCGAAGAAACTACTAGGGTAGCTCCTAAGACTGCTGGGCTGATTAATAGGTAACTCCACAAAAATTTCGACATATTCACTCTCATCCTCACACCGATTACAGAGAAACTTTTCTAGTCTTCTATGTGGTCAGTTGTTGCTCAACTAGCATACTCTAAAAAAAGACCGAAATTTCACTTTTTCTTTTGATTCTTTCGGGTTGACCGAGTTTATAGATGTGACTGAGGGATGCGGAGAGGCTGTTTTTTAACCTGCACTCAACCGCGTCAAAACCAGACCAGACTTGGGCTGTAGATTGATTTGACTGCTGACCCTTAATAGCGCCCGATCGCCTTATTTACTTTTTAGCACAGCACGACCGACTCGTCTAGGCTGATTCGACTTTAACATCCAAGTTGTGTCCGAGGACGCTAAAGACTTGGCGATGATCGAACAATTCTAACAAATCAGCGTTGATTTTGTTGTGAGCAGCTTCTTGGCGCAAAATTTTCATCGCTGCATCTGTCCGCAGAGCTCGCTTGTAGGGTCGATCGCCTGCTGTCAGGGCGTCGTAAATATCGGCGATCGTCATCACTTGCGCTTGAATTGGAATTTCTGACTTGCTTAGACCTCGCGGATAGCCTGTGCCGTCGAGTTTTTCGTGATGTCCGTAGGCAATGTCTGGAACATTTTTTAAATCCTTTGTCCAAGGAATTTGCTTGAGAAACTCGTAAGTGTGAGTTACATGAGATTCTATGTCCGATCGTTCTGCCGGCGTCAGGTTGCCTCTCGACACCATCAATTGCAGAATCTCGTCTGGGCTCAGCAGGGGTTTCCTTGCGCCATCTATATCTCTGTAAGTTTGTAGAGAAATCTCTCGCAGTTGATCTAGGGGTTCTGCGGCCAAAATGTGAGGCTCGTTTGCCTCTAGCAGCACTTCCCAGTATTCTGCTAATCTGGTTTTCGCCTCTGCTAGCTTAGTGTCTAGCTGTTCGATTTCCTGGCATTGAGCGCACTCTGGCTCCTGGCTCGGGTGTTTTCGGTAGGCTGAATGCTCCAGCAAGTATTTATATTTAGACTGGACGCATTCCATTTCCATCGTCCGCTGAGCTAAGCCAAAGCGGTGGCGAATGATTTCTAGCTGTGCGGGGTAGAGCTTTTTCTGCTTGGTCAAAACTGCTTCGGGCACTCCAATTTTGCCAAAATCGTGCAGCAGGGCGGCGTAGCGAAGTTCTTGAATTTGGCGGTTGTTAAAGTAAATAGAACGCAGTCTTCCGCTGCTGACGGTGTTTACTTCTTCTGAAAGGCGTACTGTGAGGGCTGCTACTCGTTCTGAATGGCCATAGGTACAGGGGTCTCTGGCTTCTATGACTTGCACCGAGGCTTTGACGAAGCCCTCGAACAAATTTTCTATGCTGTCTTGGAGTTGGTTGCGCTCGATCGAGATTGCGGCTTGAGAAGCGAGCGATCGAACTATCCTTTCTTCCCACTCCGAATACTGCTGCGTCGATGCCCAGGCATTGTCTGCTGTCAGTACCGTATCTGCGTTTGTTTTGCGGTTGATCAGTTGCAGTACGCCTATTGTCTCGCCCTGTCGGTTTTGCATCGGCAGTACCATTACCGAGCAAGTGCGGTAATTAATATCTCTGTCAAAACTGGTATCTAGCTGGTAGGGTACGCCGAGGGGTAAGTCGTAGGCATCAGACAGGTTCAAACTTTGACCTGTAATTGCCACGTATCCCGCCAAGCTTTTGTCTGTCAGCGGCAGAGCAAACTCCTTAAACGACAGTCTGGGTTGAGAAGCGTTTTGGGCTACCTTGAACAGCAGCTTAGATGTTTCGTCGCTGTGATCTACTAAGTAAACGCTGCCAGCATCGCTGTAGGTAATTTCCCTACTTTTGGATAAAATTAAGTATAACAAGTCGCCCAAATCTTGGGCGCTCGACAGAGCGGCGCCAATATCTAAAAGCTTTTCTATCAGATCGGTTTTTTCTGCAGCAGACTCGTTCTTGAACTCTGGCTTTTCAAATACGATCATGGTCGGATGATGGGGAATAGCCTTTTATACATTGAACGTTTGGGCTCTCGACTTTTTCACACCCGATTTTAACCCCAAGTCGATTTTTTATTTGCGAGCTTTCCGCGATCGGGGACTGTGGCTAGATGCAGAGATCTTGTTGGGCAAACGGGAACTCTTTTAATCTAGCGTAGAAATCTCTTGGGCTAGCGCAAAGTCTTTCTCAGTTAAGCCTCCGGCATCGTGAGTTGTCAAGTAAAGTGTAACTTTGTTGTAGGAAATTTCTATGTCGGGGTGATGTGCTGCGACTTCTGAGGGGGCGACCAACTTATTCACAAAGGCGATCGCTTCGATAAAATCTTTAAATAAACGAGTACAGCGCAGTTGCTTTCCTTCAACCGTCCACCCTGACAAGTGACTGGCGCGCTCTTGAATTTCAGTATTGTTAAGTAGGTCAGCCATAATTTTTCTTCTTTGGATTAGCAATGGTATATTAACTGCCCACCTGTAGAAAACCTGACCAAAAACTATCCGCTCTCACCAATAGTGTTGAAGCTCAAGTTTTAATACTCAAGATTTAACACTATTTGAGGTGAGAGCGGTCTAGCGGGTCTTCAGATTAGAACCTGACTGCCGGGAGAATCCCTAGCTCAGCCTGGTTCCCCGTGGAAGTCGTTTCCCGTTGGAGACGACGGCTGACTGCTAGTGAGCGGCCCCGGCGCACAGCCGGTAGTTTCCAATCTGATGACCCATGCGTTTACTACTTTCTATCATGGGCATCACCTCCAGGTTTAGCTAAATGGCTTAATATTGGAACGCACATCACCTAAATACAAGATTTAAGGTGATGATTTGTGCGCTAGCCATTGCCAGCGTTACCAGAAGAACTTGCGTTCTGAGTATCGTTCTAGTATTCACAATTATTAGAATAACACAAGGAATTAGAAGTGGGGGGATGCAAATTGAGATTTTTGTAAGATTGGGTGAAATTACTGATCCTGCAATGTCTTTGATCGATCTTTACAGCAAGCGGGCAATCGCAGTTTTAGCCATTTGTATATATTTTCTTCAAAATCCGGGCTGTGCGTTTATCAGGTGCATTGCAACTCTGGCGGCGCGGAAAGGTCGATCAATTTCTTGCCAGATAGGAGAGTTCACGAGATATAAAGACACAAGTTGTTCTAGCTACAGGCAGAGTTGGTTTGTGTACAAAATCAACTTTTGTTAGGGCGCTAATTCGATCAAATCCTGGAAACAAAAAGCTCCCGCCATCAAGCGGGAGCTTTTTAAGCATTAAGGGTAAAGCCTAAACTGCTTGATCTTACCCTTTTAAAATGTTGGAAATTTTGATATTTCGCGCTAATTACAGAGCGTTACCGCGAGGCAGAACTTCTTCAGGGAAGATGAAGTTTTCGTGGGGTTGGTCCGTAGGAGCCATCCAAGCACG